>NZ_JAPWAD010000010.1:0-80181 GCF_041432695.1 Pauljensenia sp. 27098_8_83
CCTGCCGTCTTGTTCCTTGCGCACGATTGAAGAGTTCGCACAGAGCATGGATATGAGATCGTCGAACTCTTCCAGCACAGGCCCAGGGGAGCGCGAGGCTACGAAACTCTTCCCACATGACTGGCTCCCTTCGCTAGGTCGGGGCCTGCTCCGATTATGCCATCGAGGCAGGCTAGCCTCATCCTACCTACACGCGGCGTGCTGAAGCGGCGACTGCAATTGCGCGCGCGTATGTAAAATAGTCGCATTTTGCGCTCAGTGTATTGTCGGTTTTGTGGGTGAGGAAATCGATGATGTCATCGTTGCCCATCAGCTTGCGGTCCGGCAGTGCCGACTCTCTTCGTGTTGAAGCGTTAGCCCACGGGAACGAGGAAACGTTCTGATGCGCCTTCGGGCAGGTCGACGCGCTGGCTGCGAGCAGCACGGAGTGCGGGCTCAAACTCAATGAGAATGGGCGTCCAGGAGTCGAGAACACGGGTGGGGGTAAGGCTCTTTCCTCCTTCGGTCAGACGCATTTCCTCGTACAGCTGGATGGTCACTCCGAGGAGCTCCTGAGGTGCATGCACGTAGAAGTAGGAGCCGGGCATGTAGGTGACCTCTTCGAGATTGAAAGAGGGGGCGCCCATCATGAGTGTGCTGAGGTCTCGTCCGTTCTTGCCGATAAAAATAGCGACCTGCGGAACCGCCAGGTTGTTTGTCGCAATCGAAATGTTATGCGATGTTGCCGTGAGCACGGGAGAAGCAATCGCACGCGGCTCCGTGATGGATGTGTCGACGTATCCGCGGAAGGTCACCGACGGGGTCGGGGGTAGTGACTCGAGAAGAGTCAAGAGACTTTTGATGTTGTCTTCGTTCATGATTCCTCCTGTGGTTTCTAGTCAAAGCGTGCAAGGTAGTCGGGCAGGACGTACGGTGATGTCCAATCGCGGAGCAGGCCTGTGTATTGGACGATGCACGTATAAGCGTTGCGCTCGTCGAGAGTGTTAGGACCGTTCCAAAAACTATCTGGGTTGCCTGGCTCTGGCTGAAGAAAGTGCTTCCACCAAAGATATTCTGGTTCTTTCCACCACACGGGGACATCTCGAACCTCGATGCGTTCTTCTGCCGGGGTTGGTAGCTGTGTGAGTGAGCCGTACAGGTCAGGATCGTCGGGGTATCGATCCACGTAGATCGTGCGCAGCTGCCCAGGCACGGTCCGCGGCGGCACGGCGATCTCGGTGAATGGCGGAATGTCAGGAGAACTATGCTCCCAGGCAAGAACTCGCACCCAGATGGACCCTACTCGCGTATTGTCTGCCCAAGGATTAGCGTGCCAAGGGTGTCCGTCTGCACGGACGACAAACCAGGGATTGCCCCAGCCTAGATCCACGAGGAGAGCGAACGTGTCAGTCCCGCGAATGGGGTGATGGGAGACAATAGAGCCTCCAGAGTTGCGTATGCCGTGCCGAAGCTCACTGCGCGTACCGGAACTGATAGGCATCACCCAGCCCTGTGGGCTCGGGGTCCCGAAAGGCTGGTAGGGCACCCGTGGCAGCGCCTCAGGCAGACCCGATAACGTGCGGAGCGTGGCTGAAAAACGACGGATGACGTCGCGTTGGTGGGGGAAGAGTCGCTCCCAGTCGAGCTGGCCGTCTTCAGGGCGCTTAGGGAGCTTCCAGATCTCTGGGTAATCCCACCAATGATGGTCGGCAATCCACAACTGTGCTCCGTTAACGTTTCCATTCACAGCGACGGGCATAGCTGCATCCTACTCTCTCTGCCTGAGTTTGATGGTCCAACTTCCGTTATCGTGTCTTGTCTTATCTAGGACTTCAAAATCAACTCCGGACTTGAAAAGGATTTCATCTTGCGTGGCATACATGGACATCGGGCGGATATTTGAACCCGACGCCTCTTCAATCTCAAACAGGACTCGTGTTTCCCCAGGTTCGGGTTTGAGCCTATTCATGAACCTCTCTGCCACTTCAGCCTTCGTACTAGTTGAGAAGAACGCAGGGTCACGGTAGACACCGGTACGGAATGCCTCGTCAAGAATATGCTGGGGCACCTTCGTTCCCCGGAATACTGCCTTGTTATGTGGCGGCAACCTGTCGAGGAATTCATTGAGGGTCTCAACTGTCTTGGGGATATCGGCCGGGACAGCCATTGATGGGTCGCGAAGCCAGCCGTTGATCAGCTTATATTGCGGACCCGAGTAGTTGTAGACAGCCATTAGCTCTTCATGCGACAGATCCGGAATCTGCTCGATGCATGCGTCCACCCACGCTTTGACCGCTTCCGGGGTCGCCACTTTGTGATTCGGAGCTTGCGGGAGCGATTCAATTTCCTCCACGGTGAGGGGACGCTTCCCGCCGCCGGAGCCGTTACCGTCACCCCCGCCGGAGCCGTTACCGTCACCCCCGCCGGAGCCGTTACCGTCACCCCCGCCGGAGCCGTTACCCCCGCCGGAGCCGTTGCCGTCACCCCCGCCGGAGCCGTTGCCGTCACCCCCGCCGGAGCCGTTACCTCCGCCGGAGCCGTTGCCGTCACCCCCGCCGGAGCCTTGCCCGTCGGTGGAACCGTTGTGTTTGCGGGTGCTGCCGTCGGCGTCCTTGTCGGATTTGCCGTCGGCGTCCTTGTCGGACGTGCCGTCAGCATCCTTGTTGGACTTGTCCGACGTGGGCTTGTCGGCCTCCGTCTTGTCACCGTGGTGCGTTGAGTCAGCGGCGTCGTCGGCCTTGCCGTTGGCGGAGTGGTCCTTCGCCTTGGGGTCAGCGTCCGCGTGCCCACCGGAATCCTTGGTGGTCTTGCCGTCGGAGTCCTTGTCGGACTTGTGCGTGTCGGCGTCGTCGGTCTTGGTGGTGTGCTTGTCGTCGGTGTCCTTGGGGTGTTCGGCGTCGTCGTGGTGTGCGGTGTCGTCTTCCTTGTGGGACTTGTCCGACGTGGGCTTGTCGGCCTCGGGCTTGTCGGCCTCGGTCTTGGCGCCGTGGCGCGTCGAATCAGCAGCGTCGTCGGCCTTGTCGTTGGTGGAGTGGTCCTTCGTCGTCGGGTCGGCGTCCGCGCGCTCGACGGAGTCGTGCCCCTGCTTAGCGTCGGCATCGACCTTGCCGGAGCCATTTGCGTCGCCGGAGCCGTGGCCAGCCTTCGTGGTGTCTGCGGCCTCGTCCACGTGGGTGGCGGGCGTGTCGGCTGCATGCTTTCCGCCATGTGGCTGCGTGTCACCACTGAGCTCTTCGATCATGTCGTCGTTGGGCGACTTTTCGAGTGCATCTGGGGCGGCCGTGGCTGCGCGGTTGGCCTCGTAGTTGTTGTCGAGGACCTTGGCGTAGTCGTCGACTGTTTGAGGGTCTTCGGGGGTGGTCTTAGCAGGCCGGGTGGGTTCGCCTCTAAGGTCTTCGGCGATCTCGTTGTAGGGTAACTTTTCGGGTGCATCAGGGCCGGGTTTGTCGGCTTCGGTTTTGTCGCCGTGGCGTGTCGAATCAGCGGCGTCGTTGGCCTTGCCGTTGGCGGAGTGGTCCTTCGTCGTCGGGTCGGCGTCCGTGTGCTCGGCGGCGTCGTGCCCCTGCTTGGCGTCGGCATCGGCCTTACCGGAGCCATGTGCGTCGCCGGAGCTGTGGCCAGCCTTCGTGGTGTCGGCGGCCTCGTCCGCGTGGGTGGCAGGCGTGTCGGCTGCATGCTTTCCGCTATGCGGCTGCTTGTCGCCGCCCAGGGCGTCGCCGACAGGAGTTTCCTTCTTGGGGGTGGTGAGCGCGTCGGGGGCGCCGTCTCCACCCTGCCCTGCCCGGGGGGTGTCGCCGTGGCCGGGGGTGGAATCAGCGCGTGAAACGCCCTGCGTATCACCGGTGGGCATGCCCGGATCGGCACGGTGCGGCCCCTGTGCAGGGGCCGATGAACCACCGTGGGTGCCAGTATCAGCACCAACATGGCCACCGCCCTGGCCCGTGGGGGCGCCAGCAGCGTGCGTTCCACGCAACGCATCGCCTACGCCGCCACCGACATCAGCAGAATTGCTGACGCCGTGTGCGCCGTGACCCGTATGTCCTGCGGTCGCACCGAAATCTGCGGTGCTACCGAAGCCGTCCGCTCCGTGGCTCACACGGCTCGGATCGCTGCCACCGAAGGCGCCAGCGCGCTCGTAGGATCCCTGAGCGCCCACGCTGGCCTCGCTACGACCAACGCCCGCGCCGACAAGCTCATCGGCACCGCGCGTCTCACCGTTAGCGTGGGTCAAGCTGTAATCCAGGTAGGAAGAGTCCTTCCTGTTCTCAGAGCCAAAAAGATCGAAATCGTCCCGGTTCGTCGAGAAGCCGTCGGAGTCCCACGAATTGTCGGGCTTCCGCGGAGACTTCCCGCCAACTGCAGCGGGAGCCTGAGACCCGACCTCGTCAGGTGTCATGGAACGATCAGGGCCAACACGGTAAGAATCATCAGGCTTCCGCGGAGGATTCCCGCCAGCTGCAGCAGCAGCGTCAGGCCCGACCGCGGCAGACGACGGAGCTCCGTCGGTGCCGCCGCGGCGGGCACCACCTGCGGTTTCGACAGGATGGTACTGGCCGTTGGGAACCTTGTCGGAATCACCGGGCGTGACATCCACATGATCCAAGTTCTTCTGGTTGCCACCAGCGTGCGTATCGATCTTGTTCGCCGGGGCACCCAAATCGGTGCGCGAACCGGTAGCTATCTTGTCAGGGTCAACGGGCTTCTTCTGCGGAATAGCCTCAGCAGTTGCGACGCGCTCACCCACACCGTCGTTACGCACGGGAGCAGCGGGCGAGCCGCCAGCAGTACCGTGGCCAGACGCCCCGCCGTGCGAGCCAGCGGCGGGTGCGCCGGTAGTGGGTGCGCCGTGGGTGCCAGTTGCGGGTGCGCCGGTCGCGGGAGCGCCATGTGTCCCTGCGCCGGGCGCAGGAGCACCGGTTGCGCCGTTGGCGGTGCTGCCAGCGCCGTGGGTGGCACCGCCGGTATCCGCATTCATGAACGCGTTGTTGTGAGCGCTGTTAGACGCGCTGGGGGCAGTGTTCGCGGGAGCCGCATGCCCGGCGGTGCCAGCATCGCCGGCTGCGGACGCATGAGGCGTCGCGGCGGGCTGAGCCGCACTCGACACACCGTTGGAGCGGTGGCCCGGATCCGTGGGCGGAAGAGCAGAATCCTTGACATCCGCACCACCGTGCGAGGCGTGGCTGGCGTTGCCTGCAGCGTCTGCGGCGTTGCCGCCAGCGTGAGCGGCGTGGCTGGCGTTGCCTGCAGCGTCTGCGGCGTTGCCGCCAGCGTGAGCGGCGTGGCTGGCGCTACCGGCACCGTTTGCGGCATGGCTCGCGCCACTGGCGAAGCCACCGCCACCAGAAGCTGCATGGCCTGCACTGCTCGCACCGCTGGCGATACCGCCACCGCCAGAAGCGGCGTGCGTCGCGTGGCTGGCGCTACCAGCAGCATCGGCGGCCCCGCCGACTGCGTGTGTCGCGTGGCTGGTATCCCCGAGGGCCCCACCAGACCTCGCTGCGCGGCCCACGTCACCGACCCCGTCCAGGGCGCCAGCCATGCCGTTGACGGCTTGAGCGGCGTCGTGAGCGTGGTCGGCTGCTCCGGCCAGGTGCTTTGCGGTGTTCGCCAGATCCACGACATCCGCCGCGGTATTCAAACCGTGGGCGCTCAGCTTGCCGACCAGGTTCTTGCCGAGCTTAGCCAGGGAACGAATATCGTCGGGGCTAATAGGCAAAATAGCCTTGATGACCTCTTTACCGATGCGAAGAGCACGAGCTCCGCCGGTCAGGGCCTTCTCGCCGGCGGACACGCCGGCGCTGCCACCCATCGTCGCAATCGCGAGGACCACGTCGGGCAGGAGGTGACCGATGGCGCGCCCGGGATCGTCGGTCCACGTATCCCAGTCGATCAGCGACTTGCCGACAGCCTTCATAAAGCCCACGGGATCGTTCCACAGCGCCTTCGCCATGGCCGCCAACGTCTCGGTGGGTATCTCTCTATGCTTGATGTCGTACTCTTCCAGGGTCATGTCGCCCATGAGTACGCGGCCGAAGTCCCACATGCCCTCGCCGCCGCTCAGCTTCCATACCAGCTTCACGATTTCGACAACGGCCTCGAAGGCGCCGCCCAGGATCGAACCAGCCGTGCGGGTCACCGCATCCCACCACGTGCGCTCGGGCAGCTTCGTAATACCCGCATTCAATGCGGTAATCAGCAGGTCACCGGCCTCGTTGACCTGATCGACCAGCGTCTGGAAATCAGCTTCTGCGGCCGCCATGGCCGAGCGGCCCGGACCCTCATTACAAGAGGCACCAAACACGGGCAAAACACCATATGCGGCGGCCTCGCTGCGCGCATCAGCCTGATTGTTCTGCGCCTGCTGGACCGCGTCGCGGCCCTGCTCCCAACGGACGCGAATCCCATCACACTGGGACTACGCCGACGCCAGCGTCGACGCATACGACGAGTAGGCCTCGGACGCCGACGAGAACGCTTCCTGGGCGTCCACCCAGCCCTGGACCTGCACCTTGAACTTCGAACGGAAATGATCCGCCGCCCGGCCCTCCCACCCATCAGCGTTGAGGGAGGACAAACCAGAATGGATATTCCCGAACTCGTCGGCGCGAGCCATCATCACCGCGGCGCGCGTCGAAATACCACCAGGATCCCCACCGATCGAAAAAACTGGCGCACCACGGGCAACAACACCCACGTCAGATCACGCCCCCGAACCAACGACGGGCGACTGGCCGAGCGCCTCAGCAGCCGTCTGAACAGTCGTCATGTACTCCTTAGCCTTATCCATGTACTCGCTATAAGCACCTAGAGCGCCACTGACCGCACTGGAGGCAGCCTTGATCTCATCACGCAAGTCGTTCGTGCCTTTTTCCCACGTGTCCTGGAACGCGTTCGTGCGCTCCCACACCTCAGGATTCTCCAGCATCCCCGAGTTAGGCACCCAATCCTCCACGTCGTACTCCTTGGCCGCCTCCTCAAAAGAAGACAACGACTGTACGAACGAGGACATGGCCTCCACATCGACCTTAAAATCACTCACGATCGCCAATCCTTAACCGTCGATGCACGCAAACGCTTTAGACTCAGCATGCTGACCCTCCGCCAGGATCTTCTCCATCGCCTCAGCTGCCGCCGTCAACACATCCGCCAATTCCTCACCGCGCTTTTCCAGGCGCTTAAGCGCGCCATCGCACGCCTGACGAGACTCACCCGTCCAATCGCCCACAGCAGCCCTAATGTCAGCACTGACATCAGGAATGAAATCCTTAACCACCAGGACTCTCTGACGGAAAGCCTGAGCCATCTCAGTGGCACAGGCCTCCTCAAAGACCAGCATCGAATCGCTACTCATTGACAACCCCCCATCACGATACCGGCTGGGACAGCCGCATCAGCTCGTCGTACAAGCCGCCACCCGACGAATCCCCGCCCGGCTCCGACCCGGAAGTCGCCTGAACCAACGACTGCATAATTTCTTCTTCGCACGCACCAAAAGACCGCTCGACGCCCACCAAAGCCTCGGCCAAACGCTCTAAGTCATCAAACAACGCACTCAGGGAATCACCCCACATAGTCAGCGCATTGCCCAACGGCTCCATGAACGGACCGTTGATCCCCTCCGACGCGGACGTCACATCCTCGCCGATCATCGACACCGCCTGAGAAAAAGGCTCAGCGTTAGCTTCAATACCCCGGGCAGCCTCAACCAGCCTGCCCGGAGTAAACCCAACATCTGCGCTCATTCCATCAACCTACAAACACACTGACCGCCTGTCAAGCGACAGGGGTTGCCGAGCTAGTGCTCGATGTGCTCGTGGCTCGCATGCTGCGGGTATTCGAGCTGGAACGTGGAATGCGCGATCGGGAAGTGGTGGCACGCGCACTCGCCCAGCTCGTGGACAATACGATCGCGCGTGGGACCGTCGGCCTCGTGCCCCTCCTGAAGCGCGAGGCCACCCCTGGCACAATGGGGACCATGGGTCTGTCGTTTCTGGGAGTGATCGCTGCCCTCGCCATGTATGCGGTGAGCGTGGCACCGTCGCTGATGGCGCGCTCCTGGGCGTGGCACGCGGTCGCCTCGGGCGTCCTCGTCTCCTGCGGGTACGTCGCGGGCGTCATCGTCCAGAACGTGGGCGCCCGCATCATCGCCATGACGGGCCTGACCATCCGCGCATCCGAGCCCGTCGAGATCGGCTTCCGCGCCTGCGCCGCAGTACTCTTCGCGATGTGGTGGCTCTACGCCGTCATCCAGTCGTATCGCCGGGCCCGCGTCGCCGCCAGACTTGTCAACATGCCGGGCGAGACCTTCGGCGAGTACCTCCTGGGAACCGCCGGAACCGTCGTCGTCGCATGGTGCCTCATCGCGATCGTGGGTGCCCTGAACAGTCTCGGACGCATGCTTATCGCGGCGCTCGGTGACTACATGCCGCACCCGATCGCCGTCGTCGCCGGCGTCGCGATCCTGACCGTCATCGTCTTCTTCCTGACCTCGAACGTGATCCTGCGCGGCGGCATCGGCTTCTTCCGTCATCACGCCGAGCAGATGAACACGCGCACCGCGCGCGGCATCTACAAGCCCTTCGTCCCCGAGCGCTCCGCCTCCCCGGCCTCGCCCGTCACCTGGGAGTCGGTCGGAGGGCAGGGGCGCGTCTTCCTCGGCCGAGGCCCCTCGCGCCTGGACATCGCCCAGGTCAGCGGCGGCGAGGCCATGGAACCCATCCGCGTTTACTCCGGCATGCCCACGGGCGGGGCGGGCATTGAGGTGGCCGCGGCGACCGTCGTCGCCGAGCTGCGGCGCACGGGCGCATTCGATCGCGCGGTCATCCTGATCGCTGCGTCGACCGGCTCCGGCTGGGTCGACGAGTGGCAGGTCCAACCCCTCGAGTTCCTCACGCGCGGCAACTGCGCGACCGCCTCGCTGCAATACTCCTACGTGCCGTCGGCGCTCAACTGGCTGACCGGCCTCGAGCCCGCGCAGGAGGCGTCGGCCGCTCTCTTCCGCGCGGTGCGCGCCGAGCTCGACACGATGGACGAGGCCGACCGTCCCGCGCTCTTCGTGTGCGGCGAGTCCCTGGGGGCCTTCGCCTCGCAGTCGGTGTTCTCCTCGGTCGAGGAGGCGCTGGAGCAGGTGGACGGCGCCCTGTGGGTGGGCACCCCGGCGTTCACGCCGATGCATGCCGAGCTGACGGCTGAGCGCCACAAGGGCAGCCCCGAGGTGGCGCCCGTCGTCTACAACGGGCGGCGCGTGCGCTTCGTGAACGAACCCTCCGACCTGCGCACCGACCTGTACGGACGCGAGCTGGGTCCGTGGAGATTCCCGCGCCTCGTCTATGCTCAGCACCCCTCCGACCCGGTCGTGTGGTGGAACCGAAAGCTCTTGTGGAATCAGCCGGATTGGCTGCGCGAGCGGGCGGGGCGCGATGTGTCCCGCTTCGTCGAGTTCACGCGCTTCGTCACCTTCATTCAGGTGCTCGCCGACCTGCCCGTCGCGGGCACCGCCCCCGGCGGCCACGGCCATACCTATAACGAGGAACTGATCCCCCTGTGGAGGGCGATCCTCGGCTTTGATCGGCTCTTCGACGAGGCGCCGTCCCACCCGCGCTTGGCGGCCCTCGACGGGTCCTGGGTGGACGAGGCGATGGTCCGTCGTATCGGCATCGTCGTGCGGGCGAACCTGGAGCTGTCTGACCGCCAGTAGGTGTGCGCAGCGCGTCCTGATCTGTTTGTCAAGCGCGTGGCCTATGACGTGCTACTTGCAGTCGGTTCTACGCGGAATTTACCGTGTCAAATGAAATCTCTATGACCGAGAAGTTTGCTTTTTCGGGCGCATTTCGGTGAACATATGTGCTTTTGTCATTGAACATATGTGCATTGGTCAGAGACTGTGTTGAAACTATGCTGACCGGAGCGCTGCGAGGTGCCTAATTTCCCCTCAGAATGCCTTGTAGCTACTGAATGGTAAGCCAGTAAGCCGTTGCTAGGTATCTGGTTGCGCAGTATCGTGCGGATTGTGAGCCGATGAACCTAACCGGTCGGTATGGCTCGCATGAATCAACATTGGAGTGAGCATGTCATACACATTTCACAGGGCGTTGATCGCAGCCCTGGCGACCGGCGCAATGGCAGCGTCTGGTGTCGCCTTCGGCGCTCCTGCCCTGGCAGCAACCCCCGCACCCGACGCGTATGGGCCAATGATCTCCAACCTCGCCACCACGAGCGAGGGCATCGGCGGTCAGGTCACCTTCTCCGTCACTGACAATCCCGGGCTGTCCAGCATTGACCTGCGTGACCCCGCGACCGACGCGATCTTCTACCATCGTGTCGTCGACTTCCCCGGCAATGTCACCGACGATGGCCTTCACCACTACCTCTTCACCATCAAGTTCTCCGACATTCAGGCGGCCTGGTCCCAGGCCGGCCACACCGATGCCCTCCCCGCGACCGTCAGGCTCGTCGCCTGGGGCAGTGACGGTCTGCCGTCTAAGCGCGCCGATGTCGCGATCGAACCCATCGCCATGAGCTCCCTCGACTTCGGTATCGAGTCCGGTCAGCTGAACATGACTGTCGGTCAGCAGACGTACATCGGCGTCACGCACAAGCCGGACAACGCCAACATGACGAAAGTCAACTGGACTGGTGACGATATCGACGTCCTGAATGTCGATGATCGCTCGGGCCGCGTGACTGCCCTGAAGGAGGGCTGCTCGGACGTCCGAGCCGTCGCTGACTACATGGATCCCACGGCCTTCGACCCGGTGATGGCTACCGTCCAGGTCTGCGCCAGCGAGCTGGGCAAGGATGAGATTGCGGTCAATTACCTTCGCGCGGACATCGAGGAGGGCGAGACTGTCACCCTCAAGCCGCTGCTGCCCGAGAAGTTCAAGGATGCCACCCTGTCCTGGAGCCTCGAGTATGACGGCGTGGTCATCCTGAAGGTGGCCGAGGACGGCAAGAGCGCGACGATCACCGGCGGTAACGTCGTTGATTGGGATCAGGTGAACCTGACCGCTACTCTGCCCGACGGAACCGAGGCAAGCGCGACGACGATCGCTGTCGTCAAGTCTGTGAAGCACGATGTGACAGCGCCCGCTCCCTGGGTCGACCCCGCGCCGCAGCCCGCGCCGCAGCCCGATCCGCAGCCCCAGCCACAGCCTCAGCCTCAGCCCGATCCCCAGCCACAGCCACAGCCCGATCCGCAGCCCCAGCCACAGCCTCAGCCCGATCCCCAGCCACAGCCACAGCCTCAGCCGCAGCCCGATCCGCAGCCTGCTCCCGATCCGCAGCCCCAGCCCCAGCCTGCCCCCTCGGGCGCCTGGATGCTGGACTCGATCGGCTGGTGGTACCGCAACGCTGACGGCACCTACCCGGCCAACACCTCCGCGGTGATCGACGGCCGCACCTACCGCTTCGATGGACGTGGCTACATGCGCACTGGTTGGGTCATGGACGGCGGCACCTGGTACTACCACGATGCCTCCGGCGCTCAGCTCACCGGCTGGCAGGCGATCGGCGGTACCTGGTACTACCTGGGTGACAACGGCGCGATGCGCACTGGTTGGGTCATGGACGGTGGCACCTGGTACTACCTGCACGGTTCCGGTGCGATGGCCACCGGTTGGATCAACCTGGGCGGCACCTGGTACTACCTGCACGGCTCGGGCGCGATGCTCACCGGCTGGCAGGCGATCGGCGGCTCCTGGTACTACCTGGGTGACAACGGTGCGATGCGTATCGGTTGGGTCATCGTCGATGGCACCTGGTACTACCTGCGCGGCTCCGGTGCGATGGCCACCGGTTGGATCAACCTGGGCGGCGCCTGGTACTACCTGTCCCCCTCGGGAGCCATGGTGACCGGCACGCAGGCCATCAACGGCCGCAGCTACACCTTCAACGCCTCGGGCGTGTGGATCCCGTGATCTGATCGAGGCCTCGCCGACAGGTAACAGTCCGGGCCCGGGAACGCAGCAACGCGCTCCCGGGCCCGGCTTCTCGTTAGACGCTTCAGCTCCGCTTCACGTATCAATAAGCAATACCGTGATTGTCACTCGTGCTATGTGCGGTATTTTGTGAGGAGACGGCTGGTACACCGATGTACCGGATGCCACCGGCACGCCGTCCCCCAACACATTTGGAGAAGGCTTATGTCAACGAAGAAACCGGCTGCCCTCCTCGCCTTCGTCGGCGCGTGCGCGCTCGCGGTCACCGGGCCGGCCACCCTGGCCTCGCCCCTGTCCGCGGGCCCGTCCGGCGCCCGCGATGGCGCAGCGGCGTCCCTGCCTGCGGGCGATATCGACACTGCACTCACCTCGAAGACCGGGCAGTCCGCGCCCGCCTCGAGTGCCGACGATGAGGATCCGGCGCGCGTCGTCGGCGTCATCGTCCAGCTCGAGGATGGCGCATCCCGCGAGGGCGCGATCAGCGAGATCAACCGGGCTGTGGCTGCTCAGTTCCCCGGTGCCTCGGCCCAGGTGGAGCACGAGTATGATAACGTCCTGACGGGTTTTGCTCTCAAGGCTCCCGCCGGTGCGCTCGACGCGATCCGTCGTGCCCCGGGCGTGCGCGCAGCGTTCCTCGAGCGTGAGGGACACGTGAACGACGGCGCGACCCTCGATGCCGAGGGAGGCCTCGAGGCCTCGCAAAACGGCGGGCAGGACCCCGCCAACCTGAGTGCCCAGCTGATGATGCGCACCGACCAGGTCGCGCAAAAGGGCGAAGGCAAGGTCATCGCCGTCATCGACACGGGTGTCGACACGACCCACCAGGCGTTCACGGGCGCGCTCGCGGGAACGCCCGCGCTCACCCCGCAGAAGGTCGCTGCGCTCTCGTCCCAGCTGGGTGAGGGCAAGACCGGCGTCTACATCTCGCAGAAGTTCCCCTTCGCCTATGACTATGCGGATGGTGACAACGATGCGTCGCCGCGCGAGGGCGGCTCCGGCTTCCATGGCACGCACGTCGCCGGCATCGCGGCGGGCAACGCCGACAAGATCATCGGTACCGCTCCGGATGCTCAGGTGATCGTCGCGAAGGTGACGCGCAGTGAGGACGACGCGCTGCTGGATTCGGCGCTGCTCGCCTCCCTCGACGACATGCTGGTCCTGCACCCCGACGTCATCAACCTGTCGCTCGGCTGGACGGCCGGCATGGATAACGAGGCCGACACGGTCTACGCGACCGTGTATAAGAAGCTCCAGGACGCGGGTATTACCGTGAACGCGGCCGCGGGCAACGCCTTCTCCACCGGGTATGGCAACAACTCCGGCAAGGGCCTGCCCTACGCCTCGGACCCCGACTCCTCGGTCATCGACGAGCCCGCGACCTACTCCTCGGTGGTCGCCGTCGCCTCCGTCGAGAACGCGCTCATCCGCAACGCCTTCACCGTGAACGGGAAGGATATTGGCTACCAGCGTTCGCGCGGCATGAACGGCGAGAAGGTCGCCTACTTCTCCGACCTGCCCGCAGGCACCTACGAGTACGTGGACGCCGGGTTCGCCTCCGAGGAGGACGTCGCCGCCCTCAAGGAGAAGTACCCGGACGGCCTCGCCGGCAAGATCGCCCTGGTCTCGCGCGGCAAGATGACCTACCAGAAGAAGGTCGAGAACCTCTACGACCTGCACCCCGCGGGCATCCTCGTCTACAACAACGTGTCCGTCGGCTCGCTCATCATCATGAACCTGACGACGCAGGACTTGCCCGCCGCGTTCATCTCCCAGGCCGACGGCCAAGCCATGCTGGACGCCCCCGAACACACGCTCTCCATCGCCGAGGGTCAGGTCCTGCCGCAGTCCTCCATCTACGAGGCCTCGGAGTTCTCCTCGTGGGGCGTGTCCCCGGATCTGCGTCTCAAGCCGGAGATCGCTGCGCCCGGTGGCAACGTTTTCTCGTCGATACCGAACGGTGCGTACGAGCAGACCTCGGGCACCTCGATGGCCACGCCCCAGATGGCCGGCATCAGCGCGATCGTCCTCCAGCGCGTCCAGTCCGATCCGTTGTTTGCGTCGATGAGTGCGCGCCAGCAGGCCGATGTGGTGCAGAACCTCATCATGGGCACGGCTCGTCCTCTGACGGATGCGGCTCAGACGACGGGCGCGCTCTATTCCCCGCGTAAGCAGGGTGCGGGCCTGGTGGACGCGCTGGCGGCGACGACCTCGTCGGTGTACCCGACGGTGGTGGGTGCGCCTGAGCAGTCTCGTCCCAAGGCGGATCTGGGGGACGGGACGAAGGGCTGGCACTTTGATGTCACGCTGCATAACCTGTCCGGCACGGCGGCGACCTATGAGCTGAGCTCGCAGGCTCTGTCGGAGATCGTGGACGGTGGGTTCTTCACGGAGCATTCCTCGGATTGGCGAGGCCATGGCGTGGAGATCGCGTACTCGGGCGCTGCGTCTGCGTCGGCTGAGGGCGCGACCGTCACCGTTCCCGCGAGCGGCGAGGCCACGGTTGGCATCGACATCACGCCCGGCAGCGAGTTCGCCTCCTACGTCGCGGACAACACGCCCAACGGCACGTTCCTGGATGGTTTCGTGCGCTTCACCTCGAAGACCGACGGCCAGCCCGACCTGGCCGTGCCCTACCTGGGCTTCTACGGCGACTGGGGCAAGGCCCCCATCTTCGACGCGCTCGCCTCTGTGGGCGGGGCGCACACCCGGGCCTCGGACATCGTCAACGGCCAGACCGGCGCCTCCCTCGGCTACAACCCGCTCGTCAAGGCGGCCGACCGCACCGGCGACCCGAACCCGCAGCGCTACGTGATCTCGCGGTCCACGGCCTCGGGCGCCCCGACGATCCTCGAACCGCGCACGGGCACGCTGCGCAGCGTCCACTCGCTGACCAGCACCTACACGAACGAGGCCGGGGAGACGGTCTTCTCCGTGACCAACCACCAGAACTGGAAGTCCGTCTACCTGACCAGCACCGAGGAGAACACCTGGGTCGAGGCCTACCACGAGTCCACCGCCTTCGACGCGAACGCGGAGAAATTCGCGCAGCTGCCCGACGGTGCCTACACGCTGCAAATCGCGGCATCCAACGACGGTCCGTCGTCTGCCCGGCAGTCGATCTCCTACAACTTCCGCCTCGACACGAAGGCCCCGGTCATCTCCGATCTGGTGTACTCCGGCAAGGATGAGGGCTTCGTCGTCACCTTCGATGTCACCGACGACTCGCCGCTGGCAGCTGTCGACCTGCACGACCCGGCCGACGGCCTGTGGTTCTACCGCCACGTCTTCACCGAAGATGAGGGCAGCGTCGGTGCCGACGGCCGGTACACGTACCACGTCGAGATCCCGCTCAGCGTCATCAAGCAGGCGTGGACCGACCAGGGCGGCACCGGCGACGTCATCGCCAACCCCTACATCCTCGCGTGGGACTACGGCCTCAACCCCTCCGAGATCTTCCCGATCAACCTGCCCAGCGCCAACCCGGGCACACCCAGCCCGTGCGTGAACCCCGAGGGCGGTCACTGGGTGAAGGATAGCGTCGGCTGGTGGTACGCCTGCGCCGATGGGGCGAGCTACCTCAAGAGTGGTTGGTTCACCATCAACGGCCGCGACTACCAGTTCGGGCCGTCGGGCTACATGGCGACCGGCTTCCTCAAGCGCACCAACGGCGAGTGGGTCTACGCCGACTCCGATGGAGCCCTCGTGAGCGGGTGGGTGAAGGATGGCGGCCAGTGGTACTACCTCGACCCCGCCTCTCACGTCATGGCGACCGGATGGGTGGCCGACGGCGGCTCCTGGTACTACCTCACCGGCAACGGTGCGATGGCCATCGGGTGGGTGAAAGACGGCGGTACCTGGTACTTCCTGAACGCCTCCGGAAAGATGGCGACCGGCTGGATCAAGGATCGGGGAACCTGGTACTACCTGGCACCCTCCGGCGCGATGCTGACGGGCACGCATGTGATCAACGGGCGTACCTACGTGTTTGACGATTCGGGCGCCTGGGTGCGATAAGCGCCGAATGTCCTGAATCTGTCAATACTGCCTTCCGGGCCCGAGAACGTTGCTGTATAAGCGTTCTCGGGCCCGGAATCCGTTACTGGGTAAAATAATCGTCAGGTGTTTCTCTACGTGAAACAAAGCTTGTCACAAGACTTGTCTGCGGTATCTTGATCATGGCGGCCAATAGACGCGGTCCTCTCCTCGTTCTTACGCGACCGCCTGTCAACACATTGGAGTAGGTAGATGACAACGAAGAAACCAGCGACGCTCCTCGCGCTGGCCGGCACCGCGGCACTCGTGGTTGCTGGCCCCGCGACCCTCGCATCCCCGCCCACCGGCGCGGACAGCCAACCCGACGCGGGTGCCACGGCCTCGTCCTTGCCCGTCGGTAACGTCGATACCGCGCTCACCTCGAAGAGCGGGCAGACCACCCAGACCGATCAGGCCCAGTCGACCGACGAGGTGGACCCCGCCTCCGTCGTGAGCATCGTCGTCCAGCTCGACGACGGCGCCGACCGCGCGGCCGCTCTCGCCTCCATCAACGAGGCCGTCGCCGGCGCATTCCCTGGCGCCTCCGCCCAGGTGGAGCGCGAGTACGACAACGCCCTGAAGGGCTTCGCGCTCAACGCCCCCGCCGGCTCCCTCGACGCGATCCGCGCGGTGAGCGGCATCAAGGCCGCGTTCCTCGACCGCGAGACCCACGTTGAAGGCGCCGACGACCAGGTCGCTGGCGAGGGTGCGACGAACTCCGCCCGCACCGCCGCCCAGGACCCCGCCAACCTCAGCCCCCAGCTGATGATGCACGCCGACCAGATCACCCAGAAGGGTGAGGGCAAGGTCGTCGCCGTCATCGACACGGGCGTGGACATGACGCACCCGGCGTTCGCGGGCGCGCTGCACGGAACCCCCGCGCTCTCAGCGGACAAGGTCGCATCCCTGACCCCCCAGCTGGGTGATGGAAAGACCGGCACCTACGTGTCGGAAAAGTTCCCCTTCGCCTACGACTACGCGGATAACGACCCCGACCCCTCGCCGACCGGCGAAGCCGGATCGCACGGCACTCACGTCGCCGGCATCACCGCTGGCAACGCGGGCGAAATCGTCGGTATCGCGCCCGACGCGCAGATCATCGTCGCCAAGGTCGCCCGCAGCAGCAACGGCGGCATCCCGGACTCGGCGCTGCTCGCCGCCCTCGACGACATGGTGATCCTGCACCCCGACGTCGTGAACCTGTCCCTCGGACAGACCGGCGGCATGGACAACGAAGCCGACTCCATGTACGCCACCGTCTTCAAGAACCTGCAGGCCGCGGGCGTGACCGTGAATGCGGCCGCCGGCAACGAGTACACCGCCGGATACGGCAACCTGTCCGGCAAGAACCTGCCCTACGCCTCGGACCCCGACTCCTCGGTCCTGTGCGAGCCGGCGTCCTACTCTTCCGTCGTGTCCGTGGCCTCGGTCGATAACTCGCTGGCACACAGCGCCTTCACCGTCGGCGACCGCGACATCCCCTACCAGCGCGCCGGCGGCGCCGACGGTCAGAAGATGCCCGACCTGTCCGACCTGACCGGCGGCCCCTTCGAGTACGTTGACGGCGGCATCGGTTCGGCCGAGGACGGCGCCGCGCTCAAGGCCAAGTACCCCGAGGGCCTCGCCGGAAAGATCGTGCTGGTCAAGCGCGGCTCCCTCACGTTCCAGGACAAGTTCAACAACATCGCAGGCTCCAAGCCCGCCGGTTTCATCGTCTACAACAACGTGCCCGGTGATTCGCTCGTCGTCATGAGCCTGGCGACCGACGGCGTGCCTGCCGCGTTCATCTCGCAGGCGGACGGCGAGGCCATGCTGGCCGCCGCCGACCACCACCTGAGCGTCGCCCCCGGCAAGGTGGTGCCCCCCAGCGCGAAGTACTCCATGTCGAGCTTCTCCTCCTGGGGCGTCACCCCCGACCTGCGCCTCAAGCCCGAGGTCAGTGCGCCCGGCGGCAACATCTACTCGTCCGTGCCCGGCGGCAACTACGAGTTCATGTCCGGCACGTCCATGGCCACCCCGCAGATGGCGGGCGTCAGCGCCGTTGTCCTGGAGCGCGTCCAGAACGATCCGCTGTTCGCGTCCATGAGCGCGAGCCAAAAGGTTGACGTCGTCCAGAACCTCATCATGGGCACGGCGGCCCCCATCGCCGACCCGCTCGAGGACTCCGGCGCCCCGTACTCCCCGCGCAAGCAGGGCTCGGGTCTGACGAACGTCCTGGCTGCCACGACCTCGTCCGTGTACCCGACCGTGGTGGGCGCCCCCGAGCAGTCCCGACCCAAGGCCGACCTGGGCGACGGCACCAAGGGATGGCACTTCGACGTCACGCTGCACAATCTCTCCGGCGCCGAGGCCACCTACGCCCTGAACACGCAGGCGCTCTCCGAGATCGTTGACGGCGGGTTCTTCACCGGACACACCTCCGACTGGCGCGGCAAGGGTGTTGACATCGCCTACTCCGGCGCTGCCGTGAGCGGCACCGGCGAGGGTGCGACCATCACCGTTCCCGCGAACGGCGAGGCGACCGTGGGCGTGGACGTCACGCCTCGCGCCGCGTTCGACTCCTACGTCGCGCAGAACACGCCCAACGGCACCTTCCTCGACGGTTTCGTGCGCTTCACCTCGAAGACAGACGGACAGCCCGACTTGACCGTGCCCTACCTGGGCTTCTACGGCGACTGGGGTAAGGCGCCCATCTTCGACGCGCTCGCCTCGCAGGACGGCGCTCACACGCTCGCCTCCTGGGTCTACAACGGCACCACGGGCCAGCAGCTGGGATACAACCCCCTGGTCAAGGACGCCGATCGTATCGGACTTCCCAACCCGAGCCAGAACATCATCTCCCGCTCGGACGCCTCGGGCGCTCCCACGGTTCTCCAGCCCCGCACCGGCACGCTGCGCAGCGTCCACACGGTCAACGCCGCGTACACGAACGCCGCCGGGGAGAAGGTCGCGTCCTTCACGCGATTCATGAACTGGAAGTCCGCCGTGGATCCCTCCACCGGCAAGATGACGTGGCTCGAGCAGGGACACGATCCGATGTCCCTGGATGCGCGCGCCGACGCATACAAGAACCTGCCCGATGGCGAGTACAAGCTGACGCTCTCCGCGCACAACGATGGCCCCTCGCAGGCCGAGCAGTCGATCTCCTACGAGTTCCGCATCGACACGGTCGCGCCCGTCGTCTCCAACCTGGAGTACAAGGGTGAGGGTGCCGACACCGTCCTGTCCTTCGACGTGACGGATGCGTCGCCGCTGGCTGCGATCGACCTGCACGACCCGGCCGACGGTCTGTGGTTCTACCGCCACATCTTCACCGACAATGAGGCAACCATTGCGGCTGATGGCTCGCGCGCCTACCACGTTGAGATCCCCTTCAAGGACATCAACTCCGCGTGGACCGACCAGGGCGGCTCCGGCAACGTCATCGCCCACCCGTACCTGCTGGCATGGGACTACGGCCTCAACCACTCCGAGGCCGCGACCCTCAACCTGCCCAGCGACAACACCGGCACGACCGACGCCTGCACGAGCACCGACGGCGGCCACTGGGTGAAGGATGGCGCCGGCTGGTGGTACGCCTGCGCCGATGGCGTGAGCTACCTGAAGGACGGCTGGTTCACGATCAACGGTTCGGACTACCTGTTCGGCCCCTCCGGTTACATGGCGACCGGCTTCCTCAAGCGCGCCGACGGCCAGTGGGTCTACGCGAACGAATCCGGTGCCCTCGTGGGCGGCTGGGTGAAGGATGGCGGCTCCTGGTACTACCTCGACCCCACCACGAAGGTCATGGCCACCGGTTGGGTCGCCGACGGCGGCTCCTGGTACTACCTCACCGGCAACGGTGCGATGGCCATCGGCTGGGTGAACGACGGTGGTACCTGGTACTTCCTGAACGCCTCCGGAAAGATGGCGACCGGCTGGGTCAACGTGGGTGGCTCCTGGTACTACCTGGCACCCTCCGGCGCCATGCTCACCGGTACGCAGGTCATCAACGGACGCACCTACGTGTTCGACGCGAACGGAGTCTGGGTGCACTGATGTGCGCGCTGCTCTGAATCGCTGAATCGCTGAATCGCTGATTCTCGATTCACGAGGCCGGGGCCCGGGAACGCTCACTGCGAGCGCTCCCGGGCCCCGTCGCATGCGCGCCCACGGGTGTTCGCATGCATGTACTAACGCCGCAACGTCGATGGTCGCTGCGGTATGTTGGAGGCGTCAGCACGACAGCGCACGCCCGCAGCAAGGAGCAGATAACCATGAAGAAACCAGCCGTTTTCCTGGCCGGAGTGGGCACGTGCGCGCTCGCGGTCGCGAGCTGTTCCACCGCGGCGTCGCCGACACCCGCGTCGCAGTCCGGCACTCCCGCGGACTCCGCCCAGTCCGCTCCGGGGGCCACGGCCTCGTCGACGGTCAACCCCGACACCGCGCTGACCTCGAAGAACGGGCAAAGCGGCCCGAGCGCGCAATCCGGCAGCGAGAGCGCCGACGCCACCGTCGTCGTGATCGTCCAGCTCGCGGAAGGCGTCGACGGGGAGGCGACCCTCGCCTCGATTAACGAGGCCGTGGCCGCGTCCTTCCCGGGTGCGTCCGTGACCGTGGAGCGCGAGTACCGTAACGCGCTGCGCGGCTATGCCCTGCGTGTGCCCGCCGGTTCGCTGGAGGCGATCCGCGCGGTCAGCGGCGTCCAGGCGGCATACCCAGACGGCAACAACAGCCTCCAGTAGGCGAGCATCCGGCTGCCTCGCGCCGGTACGAGGCAGGTGGGGTGCGCTCTTTTGCGCATAGATGGGATCCAGGACTTGGGGTGAGGGTATTTCTAATTACTTCAAATTAAGATAATATTAGAAGTAATTTGAAATAAGCGTGAACGGAGCAGTCATGAAGAAGCCGACCCCTCCGCCCTGTCGCCTGGCTGAACTCTATGACCGTATTCTCAATAGCCTCAGGGATATGGATGAGGATCATCGTTCGTCTGTTATTCGCGCGCTAGCTGGTGGACTTGATGATCCGGAGTATCGGCCGTGGGAGTATTACTTCCGGGCCGAGCCGGTGCCCGAGGGGCTCACCCGCGAGGCCTGGTGGTGCGCGGTTCGCAGTGCTCGAGCGACCACTGCTAGACCGACGCCCTTCACGATGAAGGACGCAACACCCTTGACCTTTAATCTGCCCGATGTCCTTTTGAGCCTGAATGAGGATATTACCGCTCAGGCGCGAGGTCAGGTTGAGCTCCCCGGGGAGGTTGCAACGGAGGCTGCGCGAGACAGGTACCTCATCAACTCCCTGTACGAGGAGGCGATCACATCCTCCCAGATGGAGGGAGCCTCCACGTCGAGGCGCGATGCGAAAAAGATGCTCCGGGAGGGGAGGCGTCCGCAGACGCGGTCGGAGCGGATGATCCGAAACAATTTTCTCGCCCTCGAATTTGTGCGGGGGCGTCTCATGGATAAGCTCACTCCAGAGTTTATCTGTGAGGTTCATCGGATCGTGACTGAGGGGACGCTCGATGATCCGGGCGATGCTGGCCGCCTCCAGCGGGAGGGGGAGGGCAGGGTTCGCATCTACGGGACAGAAAATGAGGAGCAACCGCTCCATGTTCCGCCGTCCGCATCGGAGCTGCCCGAGCGCCTGGAGCATCTGTGTTCCTTCGTGAATGGCGAAGGTGAGTATGCGACGCAATATGTGCCGCCCCTCGTCAGGGCGCTCATTGTTCACTTCATGATGGGATACGACCACTACTTCGTTGATGGTAGCGGTCGCACGGCCCGCGTCATTGCGCAGTGGGTGATGCTGCGTGAGGGCTTCTTTCTGATGGACTTCGTTCCGGTGTCCCGACTGCTGCATAGAGCGCCCGCACAGTACGCTCGCTCATTCCTTGAAGTTGAGCAGGATGAGGGCGACCTTACCTACTTCCTGATCTGGCATGCGCGGATAATTCTGCGTGGAATCCGCGAGCTGCACGATTATCTGGCAAAGAAATCCAAGGAGCTGGATCAGGTGAAGCATCGCCTGCGTGCCACGACGCTCACAAACCGTCAGATCGGCGTCATCGAAGAAGCCTTGCGTGATCCCATGATGACAGTGACAGCGGCGGCGCATGCCAACAAATACAGGGTCACTCCTCAGACTGCGCACGCCGACCTGCGTGGACTCGAGGATGAGGGCTATTTGAGACGTGTTCGGCGCGGCCGGAGTTTCGAGTGGTATCCGGTGTCAGATCTTCAGCGTCGGGTTGACTGTGTCCTTGAAGGGGACGGTGACTGACAAGAAGGGAGGGGTTCGAGGGTTGCCGCGATGCGGTGGCAGTCGTCAGGGTGCGACTGTGGATATGTTCGTCGAGAAGGCATTGCTTCCATTTACTTCAAATTTAGCCTTAATTTGAAGTAAATGGATAGTGTGACGGATCCGCGCGCGTTAGTCCGCGCCCTAGATCATGTCCTTCTTTTCCATGTACTTCATCGCCAGCCAGCCCAGCGGGATGCGACCGTAGAAGGTGACGAGGCGGTAGAGCAGGGCCGTCGCGATGGCGACCGACGAGGAGATGCCCGCGACCGTCAGGCCCGAGGTCAGCGCCGTTTCGACGGTACCGATACCGCCCGGCGAGGGGATGAAGGAGCCGGCCGCGTTCGCCGTCAGGTAGGTGATCGACACCGTGGAGAAGTTCAGCGAACCGCCCATGGCGAGCAGCGCCGTCCAGAACGCGCCCACGTAGCCGATGTTCATCAGCAGGTTGCCGCCCACGACCGCTGCGAGGCGACGCGGCTGGCCGATGATCCACAGGAGGCGCGGGTAGACCTGCTGCCAGGTCGGCTGAATCTTCGACCAGATCCAGCGGCGCACCTTCGGCACCGCGACGATGACGCCGACCGCGACCATGACGACCGCGACGACACCCAGGATGGTGCCGTAGGGGACCGACACAGACAGCGACGATCCGGCGATCACCATGACGAGCAGCAGCAGGATGATCGTGATGAGCGCCTGCGAGATCTGCATGAGGGTCACGGTCGTCACCGCCATCGCCGTGGGTACGCGACGCTTGCGCAGGTAGCGCAGGTTGAGGGCCGCGGGTCCCACGCCGGCGGGCGCCACGATCGTAATGATCGAGGCCGCGACCTGGGCAATGAGGGTTTCCCGCAGGCTCAGCTTCTCAGGCGACAGGGCAACAAGCGGGACCGCGGAACCGACCCAGATGAGGCAGGCGAGCACGGCAGAAGCGAGCATCCACCATGGATTCGCGCTCTTGACCGTGGTCACGATGTCGCTGAAGTTCAGCGAACCCACGACGATGAACACGGCGATGAACGCCACCGCGATCGTGAAGATTGTGCGCGGGCGGAAGCGCTGCAGGTCAGCCGTCGGCGCGGTTTCCGCCTCGGAGTCGCCCACGAGGGCCGCGCGCAGCTCGCTGAGCAGGTCGGAACGGCGCAGGCGCTGGTTGATGGATGCGGGAAGAACGGGCTTCTGGATGACGGGGGCGCACGCGATCAGCGTCTCCTCCCCGACGCAGCGCCGTCCGGCCTCGAGCGCACGCTCGGGTCCCACGGCCAGTGCCGTGAGAACCAGCATCTGCGCGATGTCGATCGACTGATTCAGCTCGGTCGTTGCGACCTCGCCGGAATCCCAGTCGAGGAGCCACACGTCCGAGGACGAGTCGACGACCACGGCCTCGGGAGTGAGGGCGCGGTGCGAAATGCCGCGCGCGTGCGCGAAGTGCAGCTGCTCCCACGCGCGGTCCAAGACCTCGTCCGTCGCGGCCTCGCCGAGTTCCGTCAGCGGCGTCGTCGGGGGCAGGGCGGACATGACCAGAATGATCGAGTCCGAGGCCGAGGCGATCCCGATCGGCTCCTGCGTGAACACGCCCGCACGCAGCGCCTGCAGGGTCGTGAACGAGGAGCGCTCGGCCTGCGCCTTGAGCGAGGGGGACACCCACCGGCTGATTCCGCGCAGCCGCAGGTTATTCCACATTTCGAGGAGAGTGCCGGTCAGCTCCTGGCCGGGATCCATGGCGATGAGCTCGTAGGCGAGGCCCGTGTCGCTCCACGCCTGGTAGTGGCGGTAGTGATCCTGGCCCGGGTGGCGCGTGACCGTGACGCCCATGTCGCCCAGGTCGGCGGGCATCTGCGTCAGGCGGCCGCGCGAGTCTTCAGCGACGGCCCAGGTCGCCAGGGGTTCCTCGGTGGTGTCGAGGTCAGTGCGCACGATCCGCGAGGGTGTGATGCCGATGCCGAGGAGCGCCTCGACGAGTTTCGCGCCCTTGGCCCTCTGGTCGTCATAGCCCATGATCCACCGCGAGCCCGAGCCGAACGCGCGGCCCAGGAAGACGGAGATGAAGGCGACGGGCAGCGTCATGGAGGAGCGCAGCACGCCCAGGATGAGGATGATCCACAGGCCGGTCCAGCCCCACTTAATGGCCTTCATCGACTGGGCCTCACCCGCGGAGGTGAACAGGGCGCACAGGGTGACGATGACCAGGTTGATCGCAATCGCGATACCGGTTTGGGAACCCTGGGTGGCGAGCGCCCGGTCCACGCTCAGCGGCGCGGTCAGGTCGGAGGGCAGCAGGCCCGTCAGCAGGATGATGATCCAGCCGCCGACTGCGGCCACGAGGCTCGTGACCAGGACCTGGATGATCGCCTGGAGGCGTCTGCGCAGCGCGAGCGTGACGATCACGAGGATCGGCGTAGTCAAAATGATGAGGCCCTCGGTGATACTCACCGGCAGGATGAGGATCTTGCGGACCAGCTGGAAGCTGAGGACGTCCATGGTGACGCCGCGCGTGGTGGCGCTGGCGAGCGCGCCGATCGTCCAGATGAAGAAAATCGCGATGAGGGAGATGACGACGTCAACGGCGTCCTCGCGGCGGCGTCGCACGCTCGTGATGCGGTCGGCGATGTAGACGGGGCGGGGCAGGCGCATGCGACGCACGGGCAGGGTCGCGGCGATCTCGCCGGTGGCGGGGGAGGGGGTCTTCTCCGCCTCCTCGGATGCGCTCGCGGGGGCCGCCTCCTCGTCGCTGTGCGCGTCCTCGGTGCTGTCGGTGGCCACGGGCGTGGACGAGGCCGGGGCGGGCTCATCCGCATTGGTGGCGCTATCGGAATCGGTGGGAAGGCTTGGTGGAGGAGGCACCGCGACGCCGCTGTGGCCGACCGTCGACGAGGCCGGGGCACCCTGGTCGGCGTCCGCGTGGCTGGGAGGAATGCTGGGAGGAATGCTGGGGGGCATGGCGACCGGGGCGGTGGTCGCGTCGGGCACGACGACGGGCGCCATGACCTCCGTGCGGGCCTCCGATGCGGGCACCTCGGGGGGTGGCGGTGGCGCGGGCTGTGCCCCTGCCTCGTCGATCATTCCCATGAGGGCGTCGACCCCGTTCTCAGCGGAATCGTCAGATGATGATGGGACGAAGAGGAGGTTTGTGTCAGCGACCGGCGAGCCGTCGTGTGAATCCTTGCGCTTCCTCATGCCGCCTATCCTATATTCGTGGTCAACAAAGGTAGGGTTAGGGTGATACATTCCCGGCAGAAAAGGGCCCTATCGTGACCTGGTCGACACTCGTGACCGCATCAGATCCGTCGATGCTGCACACCGTTATCGAGTGGTTCAAAAATCCCGAGTCCCTGCTCGTCGCCATGGGGCCGTGGGTGCTGTGGGGCACGATGCTCATCGTCCTCATCGAGTCAGGTGTCCTGTTCCCGGTTCTGCCCGGCGAGTCCCTCCTGTTCACTGCGGGCCTGCTCCACGACCGCCTCGGCCTGCACCTGCCGACCCTGATCCTCCTCGTCGTCGTCGCCGCGTTCATCGGCGCGCAAATCGGCTACTTCCTGGGTGCCAAGTGGGGGCGGCGCTTCTTCAAGCCGGACGCCCGCATCCTCAAGACGGAGCACCTGGAGAAGGCGGAGCACTACTTCACGAACTACGGAGGCCGCTCGCTGGTCATCGGCCGTTTTATTCCCTTCGTGCGCACGTTCATCCCGATCGCCGCGGGCATGGCCCGCTACCCCTACCCGAAGTTCCTGGTCTTCAACACGCTCGGGTCTGTCATCTGGGGCGCGGGCTTCATCCTCGTGGGTGCGCTCCTGGGCAACGTTCCCTTCGTGCACGACAACCTGACGCTCATCCTCGGCGTCATCATCCTCGCGTCGGTCCTGCCCGTCATCATCGAGATGATCGGCAAGCGCCGCGCCGCATCCGAGGAGGAGTAATCCGTGCTGGCCTGGTGGATGCTGGTTCCGACCCTGCTGGCCATGATGGTCGCCCTGGTGCTGCCGGGCTTCATGTGGCTGCGGGCCGGGGGGCGCTCGTCGCTCGTTGCGATCGGTGCAGCACCCGCGTTCACGTTTGGCCTCGTCACGGCCCTGTCGGTGGCCTACCCGGCCCTCGACATCGAGTGGGAACCCTCCACCGCCTTGCCGGTCCTCGGCCTGAGCGCCATCGGCGGCGCGACCGCGTGGGCGCTGAGCTTCTTCCACCGCAGCAACGGCGGTTTCTCGCTGCGGGGAGTTCCCCTGCGCGAGGCCATCGGCGTGCGCGTGCCCATCGGCGGCGCGCAGGCGGCGGTCCGCTCGTCCACGTGGGGAGCGATCCTCGTTGGCTTCCTCGTGGCCGCGTGGCCTCTCCTCACGGGCGCAGACCCGGCTAACCCCGTCCAGCAGTGGGACCCGACGTTTCACCAGAACGGCGTGCACGCGATCCTGTACGGAAAGGATGCGAGCCCCTTCGGTGGCCTCCACGAGCTCTACGGCGGCCGCAGCGTCTACTACCCCACGGGCTGGCACGCGTTCGTCGCGCTTTTCGCGCGCTACGACTCGGTCGTCCAGACCGCCAACGTCTCCTCCCTGGCCCTCATGGCCGTGTGGGTGATCGGCCTGGCCGCCCTCGTCTCGGTGCTCACCGCGTCGCGCAGCGCCCTCCTCGCCGCGCCGGTCATCGGCGGCATGCTGCTCAACATGCCGGCCGACGCACTCACCATGTACAACCAGTGGCCCAACTCGACCGGCACCGCGCTGGTCCCGGGGCTCGCCGCCGCCGCGATCGTCGTCGGCCGGCGCTTGACCACGGATCTGCGAGCCGGAGACGGAGTGCGCGCGTTCATGCGCCGCATCCCGCAGGCCGTCTTCCTGCTGATCGGCACCCTCGGCCTCGTCGGCGCGCACCCGAGCGCCGCGTTCTCGATCCTCGCGTTGCTGATCGCGCCCCTCCTGGCCTCTCTCGCATCCTTCGCGCGCCGGGCCTACGAGCGCGATGGACGAGGCCAGCTCGCCGCCCTCGCGTGGGGTGCCCTCGCGCTCGGCATCGTCGCGGCACCCCTCCTCGCGCTGTCGTCGTCGAAGATCCAGGCGATGGGTGCCTACCGGCGCGACGGCAGCAACTGGGGCGAGGCCTTCGCCCACGCATTCCTGCCCTACCCGCCCTTCACGAGCACGCCGAGCAGCACCTACTGGACCCTCATTCAGCTGCTGCTCCTTGTTGCGGGCATCGCCGCGACCGCGCGCCTGCACGCGCTCTGGCGTCGGCCCGACCCCCTCGAGCGCGCCGCCGAACAGGCCGGACTCACGCAGGAAGCGGACGAGGACGAGGGGGCCCCGGCCTCGTCCGACGAGGAAGAGGCGCTGCCCCTGCCGTGCTGGCCGCTCGTCTCCTACCTGATCCTCGCGGGCCTGACCGGCCTCGCGTACGCGCCCAACTCGGCGCTGCGCACGTACCTGCTGGCCCCCTGGTACAAGGACGCCCGACGCATCATGGGCGTCGAAGACATCGCGTTGACGATCCTCATGGCGGTCGGCACCGCCGCGATCATCCACGCTCTGCACGCCGCGTGGACCAGATCCCTGCAGCGCATCCTCGCCGAACGCGGCGTCGACGACGAGATCGAAGCACCGCGCTGGCCGATCCAGGTGGGCGTCGGCCTCCTCATCCTCGTCCTATCCGGCTTCGGAGCGATCGACGCCCGCAATACCGCGGTCGCCTACGTGTACGACCCCGCGCACCTGGGCAAGCCCGGCATGGCCACCACCGGCGAACTCGCCATGGCGCGCCGCATGAAGTACACGACCGCGCCCAACGCTCTCATCCTCGGCGACCCGATCGCGGGTGCCGCCTACTCCGAGATGCTCGGCGGGCGCAAGGCCGTCTTCCCGCAGCTCAGCACAGTCAACGCGGACAGCGCCTCGCAGAAGGTCCTCACCCAGCACTTCCACGACATCGCGACCGACCCCGAGGTGTGCGAGGTCGTGCGCAAGCTCGGCATCACGCACTTCTACGAGGAAGAAGACGGCGCCTACTACAACTTCATGCGCTCCGCCCGTAACCCGGGTCTCTACGGCGTCGACACGTCCACCGGGTTCGAGCTCGTCGACGCGGGCGGCACCGCGAAACTGTGGAAGATCACCGCGTGCGGCGACATCACCCCCGGCGGCGGACGCGACGCCTTCGCGACCGGCGTCCCCGGGGGCGGTAGCTGAGGCCCGAACCGCTTGCCTGGGGGTGTGCGTGACCTGCCTCCCGGGGGCGTGCCTATTCCCGGGCGTGCCTATTCCCGGGCGTGCTCGCACGAGGTCCGCGCGCCCCTCGAATCCCGCGCGATTGGCCACAATGCGCCCCCGGCGCTGAAACGAGGGCGCACCGCGCGCGATGCTCTCGTTACCCTTGACACCATGACGACGAACATTCCCGGCCCCGCGCCCCTCGGTGACAAGCTTCGTATCGCCTTCCTCGGCCCCTTCGGCACCTTTACCGAACAGGCCGTCCACCAGGTCGCCCCCGCCGGAGCCGTCCTCATGCCCATGACGAGCGCCCCCCAGGCGCTCGCGGCGGTGCGCCGCGGCGAGGCCGACCGGGCCGTCGTCCCGATCGAAAACTCCATCGAGGGCGGTGTCAACGCGACGCTGGATTCCCTCTCGCACGGCGACCCCCTCGTCATCGTCGCCGAGATGCACGTGCACGTCGTCTTCCAGCTGGCCGTCCTGCCGGGCACGCGCCCCGAGGATATCCGCCGCATCGGCACTCACCCGCACGCGTGGGCGCAGTGCCGCGGATGGGTCGAAGAGACCTTCCCGGGCGCGATTCACGTGCCCGCGACGTCGACGGCTGCCGCCGCCGAGCTGCTCTCCGACGGCGACGCCTCCTTCGATGCTGCCCTGTGCAACGCGGTCTCCGTCAACACCTACGGCCTCGAGGCCCTGTTCACCGATGTTGCCGACAATCCGGGCGCGATCACCCGCTTCGTCCTGGTGGCCCGCCCCGGCGTGGTGCCCCCGCCGACCGGCGCGGATAAGACGACCATCCAGGTGGCCCTGCCCGTCAACGAGTCGGGTGCGCTGCTGACCCTCCTTGAGCAGTTCTCGGCGCGCGGCGTCGACCTGTCGCGCATTGAGTCGCGCCCGAGCGGGGACGGCCTCGGCAACTACACGTTCAGCATCGACATCGTCGGCCACATTCGCGAGGAGCGCGTCCAGGCGGCCCTCGTGGGCCTGCACCGCTATTCGCCGGAGGTGCGTTTCATGGGCTCCTACCCGCGCGTCGACGGCGTGCGCGCGGCGGTTACTCCGGGCACCACGGACGAGGCCTTCCGCGCGGGTCGCGCGTGGGTCGCGGATCTGCTGCACGGCGGGGATGGCACGGGCGAGGCTGTTGGCAGCGCGCCGTCGTGGCCGCTGGCCTGACGCGCGCCGCCGAGCTGATCCAATAGGTGTCGCCCCGGCAGGTCTGCAGCGCTGAGGGATAAGCCGGGTCACGGCATCCGCTGCTCCAACGAACTGTCAACCGAGCTGTATCGGGCAGGTCTGCACCAGTTAGGGAGCATTACACCAGTTAGGGGGTGTTACACCACCTCCGAGCTGGTGTAATACCCCGCTCAGTGGTGTAACGCCACTTAGAAACAAGGCAGATCGTGGAGATGTGCAGTGGGTTGGTGTTGGAGATGTGCGAGCCTTCGCCTCGAGGCTCCGCATCGAGGCGTAATGAGAAACCTGGTCGAGGTGCAATGAGAAATCTAGCGTCCCATCGTCGGGATTCAACCTGATCGGGAAGATTCAACCAGATCGGGTGTAACACCTCATCGGTCACAAGCGTCGTCGCGGAACTTGGTGCCGACAACGTCCCTGTTGGCGCAAAAGGGCGCAGACCCCGCAGCACTGCACTAGATGCAGCAGCAATGCACTGGTTACGGGGGTAATGCACTGCTTCCTATCTAGTGGAATGCCACGCCAAGTAGTGCAATGCTCCGCTAAGTAGTGCACTGCTACTTGGCAACAAGCTTGTGCGCGGCATGCGCTGCTCTAGCAAGCTAGATCGGGCAGGTCTGCACCAGTTAGGGAGCATTGCACCAGTTAGGGAGCATTGCACTACGTCCGAGCTGGTGTAACACCCCGCTCAGTGGTGTAACACCACTTAGAAACAAGCCCAGATGCGGGCAACCCTTTGGGTCACCGCAGATATGACTCGGATTGCCTCATCATTCACCAATGCCCGATACGTCGCGCGCCGCAGGAGGACGCCGATCAGCCGGGCAGCAGCTCCATCCACGTGCGCTCAGCGGGAACGGCGATGTCGAGGGCACCCGCCTGCATGCGAACGTGCATGGTGCGGGCGACGCCGATTGCGTCCCCGTCCACCTGGCACACCTGGGCTTCCTTGCTTGTCACTGATGCGCCCTTCGCTTGGCGGAAGGCGACCGTGCCCGTCGCGACGGGCAGGTTCACGGGGCGAAGCCCGATCAGCTGGCCGAGCATCTTCCATGTCACGTCCGCCCATCCGAGCAGACCAGCCTGCGCGTCGACGGCGATCACGTCGATGAGGCCGTCCGACAGATCCGCGTCGGACGCCAGGATGAGCATCTTCATCTCGCCGGCGTTGGCGAACATGACGGATCGCGCCTCGACCTCGGTGACCTCGTCCGCGACGTCCCCGGCCTCGTGGATGACGGAACCGGAGATCTGGTCGCCGATCCCGAGGGGGTCCGGCGCGGCTGCGGCGGGGGAACGCAGGGTCAGGCGGGCCTTCATGCGCGGGGCGCCCATCGCCCCCAGGCCCGCCCACACGTAGGCGATCCACCCGATGCGCTTCTTCAGCTCGGGATCCGTGTCGGCCATGGTCTCGCCGTCGTAGCCCATTCCCGCGACGACGAGGCACGCGTACTCGTCTGCGCGCGGCTCGTTCGACGAGGCCGGGGCCTCCTCGCTCTGACGGGTGTCCTCGGGGTGCTGCGCGGCGTGCGCGGCGAGGCGGAGGCCGCCCTCGGCGGGCTGATCGGACTGTTGCGTGGCGTCTTCGATGCGCACCCAGGCCAGGTCGACGGCGCGGTGGTTGCGGTCGAGTGCGACGGCGAGGGCCTGTGCGGGGTCTTCGGGGATGGACAGGTTGCCGGCTAGGACGTTGCCCGTGCCCACGGGGATGATGCCCATGCGTACGCCGGATCCGGCCATGCCGGCCGCGACGGCGCGGACGGTTCCGTCTCCGCCAGCGGCGATGACGACGGATGCACCCTCCTGAAGGGCGCGCACGGCCTGTCCGGTGCCCGGGTCCTCGCGGGTGGTTTCGCGCCAGTGCACGTGGTCGATGCCCAGTTCCTTGGCTTTGCGGTTGATGCGCTCCTTGAAGGCCTGGGGGTCCTGGTGCTTGGAGGGGTTCATGATGATCCAGGGGCGCGGCCGTCCTCGCGTCGGGTCGTCCACCGAGGCGGGGACCTCGAGGGCACGGCGGCGGCGATGCCGGCGGGTGAAGCAGGTTGCCAGACGCGCGACTCCGATCGTTCCGGCTACGGCGGAGGCCGCGAGTGCCCAGTATATTCCGTCCATGTGCACAAGCCTAGCCTGCGGTCGGCCTGTGGATGAGGTGTTCAGTGGCTTTTCGTTGTACTTCGTGTCATAAGCGTCTGCCTGGTGTAGGCTCGGCGTCATCTTATCCACACGGTTATGCACCAAAGGTGGATAACTTTCAGTCTTTTGAGAACTCTCGGAGTGTAGTTTGTGCATAACCCTGACCTGCTGTGTTGAATTCACACGCGGCCCGATATGGGACACGGGATGCCACCTGGCATAGGATGGGACGCATGATTGATGTGCGTGCCCTGCGTGAAAACCCCGAACCCGCCCGCGCCTCCCAGCGCGCCCGCGGAGCCAACCCCGGCCTCGTCGATGAAATCATCGAGGCCGACGCCGCCCGTCGCGAGGCCCTCCAGGCCTTCGAGACGCTGCGAGCCACCCAGAAAGAGGTCTCCAAGTCCGTGGGTCGCGCCTCCAAGGAGGAGCGCCCGGCGATCCTGGCGAAGGCGAAGGAGCTCGCCGAGCAGGTGAAGACCGCCGAGGCCGCCGCGAACGCCGCCGACGCCGAGGCCGACCGCCTCGCCCGCCTCCTGCCGAACCTCGTTCTCGACGGCGTGCCCGTCGGCGGTGAGGACGACTTCGTGGTCCTGCGCCACGAGGGCCCCGCCCCCCGCGACTTCGCGGCCGAGGGCTTCGAGCCCCAGGATCACCTCGCGCTCGGCGAGGGCCTGGACGCGATCGACACCAAGCGCGGCGCGAAGGTCTCCGGCGCCCGCTTCTACTACCTCAAGGGCATCGGCGCCCGCCTCGAGCTGGCCATCATGACGATGGCGATGGATCAGGCGCTGGCCAACGGCTTCGTGCCGATGATGACCCCGACGCTGGTCACCCCGCAGATCATGGGCGGCACCGGCTTCCTCAACGAGCACTCCGACGAGATCTACTACCTGCCCGCCGACGACCTGTACCTGACGGGCACGTCCGAGGTGGCCCTCGCCGGCTACCACGCCGACGAGATCCTCGACCTGTCGGGCGGCCCCAAGCGCTACATGGGCTGGTCCACCTGCTACCGCCGCGAGGCCGGCTCCGCGGGCAAGGACACGCGCGGCATCATCCGCGTCCACCAGTTCAACAAGGCTGAGATGTTCAGCTACTGCCGCCCCGAGGACGCCGCCGAGGAGCACCAGCGCTTCCTCGCGTGGGAAGAGGAGATGCTGGCCAAGGTCGAGCTGCCCTACCGCGTCATCGACACGGCCGCCGGCGACCTGGGCACCTCGGCCGCCCGCAAGTTCGACTGCGAGGCCTGGCTGCCCACCCAGGAGCGCTACATGGAGGTCACCTCGACCTCGAACTGTACGACGTTCCAGGCGCGCCGCCTCGGCATTCGTGAGCGCCGCGAGGACGGCATGGCCGCAGTCGCCACGCTCAACGGCACGCTGGCCACGACCCGCTGGATCGTCGCCTTCCTGGAAAACCATCAGCAGGCGGACGGCTCGATCTACGTGCCCGAGGCCCTGCGCCCCTACCTGGGTGGACTCGAGGTCCTGACCCCCGTCGCTCGATGAGCCAAGAGCGCTTCCTGACGGTCCCCTCCACCGGGGAAGCTGCTCGCCCCTTCGAGGTTCTCCTCGACGAGGCCTCGGCCGCCCTGCCCGCCGACTTTCCGACGTCGGCGGGCCAGGTCTTGGTCGCGCTCGACATCGACGGCACGATCCTGACCCCCGCGGGGGCGACGCCGCGTGTGCTCGAGGGGATCCACGGCCTCGCCGCCGCAGGCGCCCACGTGCTCATCGCGTCGGGGCGTGCGCTCGAGGGCGTGATCCCGGTCCTGGGGGCCCTCGACTTCACGGACGGCTGGGCGCTGTGTAATAACGGTGCGACGCTCGTGCACGTGAGCGGCGGGCAGTGCGAGATTGTCGAGGAGCGCACCTTCGTTCCGGGGGCGTGCCTGGAGGAGATCGCCTCGGCAGTGCCCGGCGCTGTGTTCGCGTCGATGCCGCACCCCAACATCCTGCTCTCCGCACCCTTCCCGAACGACGAGATCGAGGGCAGCGATCACCGCATCGTGTCGATGGAGGAGCTCGCCTCCACGCCGACCCCGAAGATCGTCGTGCGCGCCGCCGACATGGACCGCGAGGAGTTCGACCGGATCCTGTCCTCCCTGGAGGTGTCGCGCACGCACGAGGTGTTCGTCGGCTGGACGTCCTGGGCGGACATTGAGCCGCTCGGCGTGACCAAGGCGACCGGGCTGGAGTCGCTGCGGGCGCGCCTGGGCGTTCCCGCGGCCGGGACCGTCGCTGTCGGGGATGGCACCAACGACATCGCGATGATCGAATGGGCGGCGTTCGGCGTCGCCATGGGCGGTGCCTCCGACGAGGTGCGCGCCCACGCCAATCACGTGACGGCCGCCGTCGAAAACGACGGTGCGGCCGCCGTCATGCACGCGATCATGCGCCGCTGCGGGGTCGCTGGCCGCTGAGCTACTTCTCCTTCGGAGGAGATACCAGCAGATCGATGAGCCATGGCATAGCAGAGGAAGGATTGGGTCCTTTTTCGTTGGGGGTAAGGCCTGGCCACGCTTTGCGTGCCCGTTCTATGGCTGCTTCGTAGTTGGCGTGGGGGAACCGGGTAGTGAGAGCCTTCTCATCCGTCACTTTGGCGCGGTGAGCAAGATTGACGCAACCCCGTGATTCGATGTACCCCGTTTGATTTTGTGTGTGCCAGAGGAGCCAGAGCTCGAAGCAAGGGTTGGAGACGATGGTGTCAACTTCAGACGAATTTCTGCAACTAGTCAATACTTCATCGAGTCGCTGGTGTTGGTCAACATCGACGATAAGGATTGCATGGTCGAAATCGTCTTTTCGCAGTGCTTTATTGCATTCCTTGAGTACTCGTGACGGTTCTCCGCCGATGGCGTGGATTTTGATTGTCGCGTGCTTAGGGCGAATCTGTTGGTATAGAAGCTCCAGGTACTGCCGTTCGGTGACGAGACCTTCGGTAAATACTGCGTAGCGGATCTTCACATTCTTAGGATTACGTGTTTTGCGTGTACTGGGCCGTCCCATGAGGTCTCACCGTATTTCCTCGGTGTTTCTGTTCAGCAGGTTGTGAATCAGGGAGGGTGCGGTGTAGGGCACGCCTCCGAACTGCCCCTCCAGGTATTGCTTGACGATATTGCTGCCCTTCTGGAGTGTGAAGTCATCAAGGTTAAAGAGCTCGCTTGCTCCGTTGCTGCCCTTCTCAACGAACCACACTTGCTCGCGCTTGGCTCTGCTGCCACGGCCCGCATCGAGCAGGGTCATATCGTGGCTGGTGAAGATGAGCTGTGCGCCTGTTGTGTTTACCTCAGGGTCATCGAACCAGTCGATGATGAGGCGGGAAAGTTGAGGATGAAGGCTTGAACCAAGTTCGTCAACAACAAGTACACAGCCTTTTCGTAGGGCATTAACGACAGCTGTCCCGAGTGCGAGCCATGCCATGGTGCCGGTTGATTCATCGGAGCTTCTGAGTCTTCCGCTGCTTTCTCCGTGCCGAAATAGGAGGTTGCGTGCAATGTAGTTGCTGATCTCTTCTGCTTCGTCTGACGAGCTATCACTAGCCTGTTCCTGACTGTCGTCGGAGGCAGGCGCCAGCATCTGGGCAACTAGCTGGGCAAACCGCGGGGGAATCGCGCGTTCCTCCACCTCGACATGCGTGATGCCTGTGTCTGCTATTTGCGCGAGGGTAACGAGTGTGCTGAGGTTTAATCTCTGTTCCTTCAGCTGTCGAGCGATGCGATCAATGCGTGCGTTAACTTCCCCGTCTCCGACGTGATAAAGGTCGAATCCACGCATGAGAGCTTCCCAGATTGGCGTAACTGATGCATGGTTGAATTGGGCGGCGCGGGAGAGTGCGAGTTCACGTCTCGCGACTCGAGTGATCCCCTTCAGGCCCTTCACACGCCCGTCAGTAATGCGGGAGTACACTTCTTTCCATCGAGTGCTCACGACATGCAGTGACTCTTCGGTGATGCCGTCACTGTCCGTTGCAAAGCGATAGTCGTACCGTTGTCCGTCGACAATAAATTCGAGTTCAAATGCGGCGTGAGCTGAAAGCTCTTCTGGTTTGAGTGCAAACGGAGCTCGAGGGAACTGTGGCTCATCGAGCCATGATGTTGCCGAGGATCCGATGGCTCCAAGCATGTAATGGAGTGCGTCGAGAACGTTAGTCTTGCCTGAAGCGTTCGCCCCGTAGATCCCGTCAACGTGGTGGATGTGATCAGCCCAAGTAGTGCCCTTGGAGGGGCGAAGTGTCTTGAGTGTGGGCCGTGTCAGGTCGAGGGTTGCCTCATCGCGGAAGGACCGGTGGTTCTCAAACGTGAATCGTAGGAGATGCATAAGGATATGCTACATGATCGATCCCAATTCGATAAAATTTATCGAAAATGAAGCGCTCGCGCTCTAACTGAATTGATGCAGTGATTTCATTGGTGCTTGGAGCCAGCCACCCATCATCGCGAAGGCACGGTCAAGGTCTCCGATCTGGCAGTGCTGCGCCATGTCCGGGTCCTGCGCGCGACGGAACGTGCGCACGTCCAGGGACTCCGCGTTCCGCAACGCTCTGCGCACGTCGCCCAGGCGCTCGAAGGGCACGTACTGGTCCGCGTCCCCGGCCAGGACCAGGCACGGCTGGGTGATGCGCCCCTCGAGGAGTTCCATCGTGTAGTCGCCGAACGCTCGCAATACCTGGCTGGGCCGGTGTAGTCCCGTCAGGTGCGAGGCCTGCTGCAGTTTCCATGACAGGTCCGCGTTGAATCTCGGCGCAATGCGCATCGCGGCATCGATAAGCCATGCGGGCCTCGGGTTCCCCACGATCGCGTCCGCGATGGGGCGCAGGGCACGAGGCAGTGGCAGCGTCAGGCCGTCCAGGAGCCGGTACATCATGTCGAAGGCGATGACGTGGCTGATGCGCGGGCAGTGGGCGGCCGCGCGCATGACGAGATATCCGCCGAAAGACACACCGAGCGCCGCCGCGCTCTCGATGCCGAAGTAGTCCATCACCGCGTTCGTCGGACGCTCCCACTGCGGCTCGAGCGGCATGCCCGCCAGCACCGTGTGCCCCTGGCCCGGCCCATCGAAGGCGATGACGTCGAAGGGGCGGGTGGGGAAGTGGGATGCGAAGTCGATGATCTCCTCCGCGTATCCGTCGAAGCCGTTCATCATGACGAGCGTGGTCGGTGTGCCCGCGGGGGCCTGCGCGCGGTCGGTTGGGTCGGCCTCCCATCGCATCGCGGTCAGTTCCCTGCCGCGGTAGGGGATCGCGTGACGGGTGAGGGCGAGGCCTCGGTGGGCCTGGTCGAAGGAGGCCGACATGGCGTCGATGAAGCGATGCTTGCGGGGGTCGTTGGCCCCGAGGTAGAAGGCCGCGAGCTCGTAGAGGCGCCACGCGGCATCCGCATCCCCTTCCGACTCGAAGCGATCGGCGAGGTGCTGGGCCAACGCCGTGATCTGCGCCGCCGAGCGAAGTCGGGGGAGCGTGGTGGCCGCGATAGTCTCCATGCCCGCGCGGTCGAGGATCGGCGCGAAGGTCCGGTTGAGCTGCAGGTCGAATTGGCGATTGCCGGTGTACTCGGTGAACATGACACGACCGTATCGCCTACTCCGATTGGGTGGACCGCACAATAACAAACGGAGTGTTGGTTACCGAACGATGCGACCGCTATGCGTAGGATAGGCCCATTGATAGTGGAAAATTGATCGGAGAGACATGTTCCTGCGTGGCGAGGATAAGCATGGGCGCGAGGCGGAGAAGAACCTGGATCTGCGCATCCGAAAGACGCGCCGGGCGATCCGCTCCGGCCTCGTCAAGGCATGCCAGGCCAAGCCCTACGCGCACGTGAGCGTCACCGATATCTGTGCCGCGTCGATGGTGTCGCGCACGACCTTCTACGACCACTACACCGACAAGGATGCGCTGCTCGCAGAGGTGGTGTCCTTCCTCCTCGACGAGATCACCCCGGCGCTCGAAGGCCTGTGGTTCGGCGAGGGACGCGACGCCCGCGCTGTCGCCCGCCACCTCGCCGACGTGTACGCGCGCAACGGTCGCGCCCTCAAGACTCTGCTGGCCATTCGAGTGGGCGGTGACGGCGACCTGCACGAGCAGCTTTATCGCACGTGCTGTTCGGTATTTACCGATTGGGCGCGCGGCCGCGTGGATGACGAGGTGCTGCCGCTCGCCGCCGACGTCTACGCCTCGGTGGTCCTCACCTTCATCGAGCGCAGCGCCGCGAAGCCCCTGACGGACAAGGAACTCGCCGCCATCGACCGCGCCCGCGAGCTCTTCATCGAGGGTTTCGGCGCTCAGTAGGTCAGCGGTAGATGCCTGACCGGTGATCGATGTTGATGGCGAGGATCAATAGCTCATCATCTTCGATGGACGCAATGATTCGATAGTTGCCGACACGGTAGCGCCAAAAGCCTGAAAGATTGCCGGTCAGTCCCTTCCCGCGTGAGCGGGGATCTTCGCCGCTCGCGGTTTCGCGGAGATAGTCGACGATGCGTCTCGCGGTCGGCTTGTCGAGCTTGCTGAGCTGTTTCAGTGCGCGCGGTGACAGCTCAGCCCTCCAGGCCAAGGGTCTTCACCGCCTCGTCGAGGCTCACCGATGCTGCGCGGCCGCTGCGGATATCCTCGAGTTCGGCCTGCAGTGAGTAGGCCAGCTCGATCTCTTCAAGCGCTGACTCGATGGCGCGATTCATGTAGAACGACTTCGTTCGTCCCGTCCGCTGGGCGAGGGCCGTGAGGCGGGCGTCGATCTCAGGATCGAGCTTGACGGAGCGTGCGACCCGTGCGGTTGACATGTGTCCTCCTCAAATGTGACTACGCGTAGTCTACTCTCCTCAGCCGGTAGGTGGAAGAGGTCGTTGGAGATGCAGGAGCGTCGATGCGAGCGTTTGGCATGTCGGGGGGAATGACACGTTATGGCAGAGTGCATCTGCATATACCGGACGGAGTGTCCGATAAACGGGCGTACGTCCCTGTCGCTACATGCGCGAAAGTGTTACCGTTAGCGCATTCCAGGCCACTGCCTCGTCAATGAAGACACAAGGAGCACGCATGAGCACCGACTCCCGCGCCGCCATCGCCGCCGCCGACACTGCGCTCGGCATCGAATTCGGTTCGACCCGCATCAAGGCCGTCCTCATCGGTCCCGACCATGAGGTGCTCGCCACCGGCGGCCACGGCTGGGAGAATCACCTGGAGGGCGGCCTGTGGTCCTACAGCCTCGACGAGGTCGTCGCCGGCCTGCAAAGCGCCTACACGTCCCTGGTCGCCGACGTGCGCGAACGTTACGACGTCACCCCCACGTCCTACGGCTCGCTCGGCATCTCCGCGATGATGCACGGCTACCTCGCTTTCGACGCCGACGACAACCTGCTCGCGCCCTTCCGCACGTGGCGCAACACGAACACTGGCCGCGCGGCCGACGAGCTCACCCGCATCTTCGGCTTCAACATTCCGCTGCGCTGGTCGATCGCGCACCTGCACCAGGCGGTTCTCGATGCCGAGGAGCATGCGCCGCGTGTCGCCCGCCTGACGACGCTGGCGGGATGGGTTCACGAGCGGCTGACGGGCCTTCACGTCCTGGGTGTCGGCGATGCCTCGGGCATGTTCCCGATTGACTCGACGACGGGCACGTACGTGGAGGCCTACCTCGATCAGTACGAGGCCCTGGTGGCGACCCGGGTCCCGTGGCGCCTGCGCGACGTGCTCCCGACCGTGCTGAGCGCCGGCCAGGACGCGGGGACGCTGACCCCCGAGGGTGCCGCGCTCATTGACCCGACCGGTGCCCTCCAGCCCGGGATCGCGCTGTGCCCGCCCGAGGGCGACGCGGGCACCGGCATGATCGCCACGAACGCGATCGCGCAGCGCACCGGCAACATCTCGTGCGGCACCTCGGTCTTCCTCATGGCGGTGCTCGAGCGCTCCCTCGCCGAGCTGCACACCGAGATCGACATGGTGACGACGCCCGACGGCTCGCCCGTCGCGATGGTGCATTCGAACAACGGCGCATCCGAGATTGACGCGTGGGTCGGTTGGTTCGCGGACTTCGCGCGCCTCGTCGGCGCCGACGTGAGTGTCCCGGCGATCTACGACGCGCTCTATGTCCACGCGCTCACGGGCGAGGCGGACGCGGGCGGAGTCATCGCCTACAACACGCTGTCGGCCGAACCGCTCGTCGGCCAGGAGGCCGCGCAGCCGGTGTTCACGCACACGGCCGACGCGCGCGTGACCCTGGCGAACGCGGTGCGCGCCCAGCTCATGAGCATCTTCGCGGCCGTGCGTATCGGCGTCGACATCCTCCGCGAGGAGGGCGTGCGCCTCGACTCGCTGTTCGCGCACGGCGGCCTTTTCAAGACGCCCGGCGTCGCACAGCAGATCCTCGCCGATTCGCTGAACATTCCCGTGTCCGTGGGTGACACCGCGGGCGAGGGCGGCGCGTGGGGTATCGCGGTGCTCGCGCGCTACCGCGCCATCGTCGCGGGTGGCGAGGCTGGCCTCGCCCTGCCGGACTTCCTCTCCGAACGGGTCTTCGCGGGCGCGTCTGTCTCCACCCTCGAGCCCACCGCCGAGGGCGTGGCCGGGTACGAGCGTTTCCTCGAGGCCTACCGCGCGTCCCTGCCCGGCGTCGAGGTCATCGCCCGGGGCCGCTGACGCGGCTCGGGGCTCGGGTGGGCCGGCTCGCCCAGCGCGCTGACGAGGCGCCCCGCGCTCCCGTCCTCAGCGCTGCACGCGCCCGAGTTCCCTTGCCCGCGCCCGAGTTCCCTTGCCCGCGCTGCCCAGCCTCTGCCTCACCACATGTTTACCCAAAAATGTCGCATGCAATTCCCCGCGACCTATTTCAAACATTGAAATCAGATCGTTGAAATTCCGGGCAATTCACGATACCTAATAAAAGGTAGGGGAGCCAAATTGCATGCGACATTGGGGGAGAATGGGCTGGGGTCAGGAGAGGGCGGGACGGAATGTGGGGACCGGGGGCGGTGCTGGGGCTGGGGTCTGGGGCGGATGGACCGGGGTGAGCGGACCGGCTCGCCCAGCCCGCACCTCGTCGTTTGTGGGAAACCCGCTACGATTACTCCTATGGGTAAAGCTAGCCGCCGTAAGAAGGTCACCGATCCCGCCAAGCTCAAGGCGTATCGCCCGCCGATCCCCTTCGTCGCGCGCCCCTACGAGGGTTTGCCGAAGGAGATCGAGCTGGTCGCCATGCGCGAGCTCATCCCGGCGGCCACGCTGACCGCACGCACCGACGCCGACCATGGCGCCGTCGAATTCGACTTCGTCACCCTCCTGCCCGAGGGCCACCCCGCGATGGTGCGCCCCGACAGCCGCATCCTCGTTGCGCTGCAGACCCGCTCGAACTCCGCGGACCTCAGCCACGACGCGGGCGCCGCGCTGCTCGCGGCCATCGCCGCGAAGGAAGCGGGCGACGAGGGCGTCATCTCCATCGACGTGCGCGAGCCGTCCGAGCGCCTCCAGGACATCCTCGACCTCGACAGCTTCACGGACATGAAGCTCGAGGAGGACTTCTCCTTCTGGTTCGACCCGGCCGAGGAGATCGACGATCAGACGCGCCGCGCGCTCGAGCAGAACCGCGACGAGATCATCCCGACCGAGCCCGTGCCCGGCGTCCCCGGCGCGTACTGGTGCGAGATGAACCGTAACTTCGTGCGTTTCCTGACGGATAACGACGAGGCCAAGCTCTTCGACGCGCTCGCCCGCCTGGCTGCGCGCGGCGAGGCCAACGTCGGTGAGGGCTCGCGCTACGTGGGTTCCTTCCGCGCGTGCGGCCTGATCGTCCCCGTCTTCGAGCTGCCCGAGGGGGCCAGCGCCTCCGACGTTGCGCCCGGCACGCAGGCACTCGCCAAGGCCCTCGCCGAGGCCCTGACGGTCACCGAGCGCCTGGACGACAAGGAGCGCCGCGCGCGTCAGGGCCTCGTCTCGCGTGCTGTGACGATCCGCTGAGCCTGAGTTTACCTATCGTTTAGATAGATTTGTCGCTCACATTACGAGCGGCGGAGCGCGCGTGCGCCCCGCCGCTCGTAGACTATTAGTCGTGAACTATCCCGCAGGATCAAGAGGTTCCCACCCGCAGCGCGTCGCCGCGGTCATCGCAGCCCACAACGTCGGCCGCGCCGTCGCGGCCACCGTGCGCGCGTGCCGCGCCATACCCAGCGTTGACCTCCTCATTGTCGTCGATGATGGGTCCACGGACGACACCGGGCGCGCCGCCCGAGCCGCGGGCGCCGTCGTCGTGCGCCACTCCGTCGAGCGCGGGCGCGCCTCGGCGATTGAAACCGGCGTGAAGGTCGCCGCCATGCGTGACCGCCCCGACGGCCCGCCCCGCCACATCCTGCTTCTTTCCCCCGATCTGGGGGAGTCCGCGGTCGAGGCCACCGCCCTCGTCGAGGCCGTGTTCGCCCGCCAGGCCGACATGGCAATCGCCGTCCCCGCGACCGGGCGCGAATACTCCGGCTATGGGCCGGGCATGGTGCGCCGCCTCATCCGCCGCAAGACCGGCTGGTACTGCCACTACCCCCTCAGCTATCAGCGCTGCCTGACGCGCGAGGCCATCGACGCCGCCATGCCCTTCGCGGGCCGCTACGCGCTCGAGGCCGCTATGACGATCAGCGTCCTGCGCGCGGGGCTGTCCGTCATGGAGGTCCCCTGCAACTTCACGCACTCGGGCGCGGACCGATCGCTGGGCTCGCTCAACCGCCCGGCGCGCATGTTCGACGCGGTGCGAGCCACCGTCAGCCAGGTCTTCCACTCCGACGCTCGATCGAAGCGCCGCGCCGACCACGAGCAGGGGATCGGCGTGCCCTACCCGGCGCCGGCCTCGGCTCGCGATGAGGCGGAAGCAGCCGACTCTCCCGGAGCGCGGCCTGCGGAGATGGTCGGGTGAAGCGCCCGGATCGATTAACTGCCACGTGCCTGGTCGCGACCTGGTGGCTGCCCTCCGTCATCGCCTGCGCGGTCGGCGCGCTCTACGTCTGCTACTCGGTGGCGCAGTGGCGCGCGCTCGTCGCCCCCTCGTGGGATCTGGGCATCTTCACCGAGGCCGCTCAGGCGTACTCGCGCTTCGAGGCACCGATCGTTCCCATTAAGGGTCCGGGCTATAACCTGCTGGGCGACCATTTTCACCCGCTGCTGGCGCTGCTGGGGCCGATCTTTCGTCTTTTTCCTTCCGCGCTGACGCTCCTGGTCGTCCAGGACGTGTTGATCGCCGTGTCGGTGCTGCCGATTGCGCGCCTCGCGCAGCGTCTCCTCGGGCGAGGGGGCGCGCTCCTCGTGGGGCTCGCCTACGGGCTCGGGTGGGGGTTGCAGGGCGCGGTCGCCGCTCAGTTTCACGAGGTCTGCCTGGCCGTCCCGCTGCTGGCGTTCGGAGGCGTCGCCTTCGTGGAGCGGCGGTGGGGCGCGTGCATGGCGTGGCTGGCGCCCCTCGTCCTTGTCAAGGAAGACCTGGGGCTGACGGTCTTTATGGCTGGCCTGGTGATCGCGTGGCGTCGCCGAGGCGAGGGACGGTCCGCGGTCCTCCGGGGCCTGGCTTACGCGCTGTTCGGTATCGTTGCGTTTGTGGTGACGGTGAAGGTGTTGCTGCCCGCTATGAATCCCGCGGGTACGTGGGCCTATTCTCTCGACGGGGCTGCAACCGGGGCGGGGACACCTACCGCTGGGACCACTACCGCGCGTGCAATTCCGTCCCTGTGGGACATCCTGACGACCCCCTCTGTCAAGCTTGCGACGCTCCTCGTTCTTCTCGCGGGGGCCGGCTTCGTGGGCAGCGCCTCGCCCTGGTTCGCGCTCGTGCTCCCGACGCTCGCGTGGCGCTTCGCGGGCTCCGTCGAGACCTACTACGTGTGGGACTCCTGGCACTACAACGCCGTGCTCGTCCCCATCGCGGCCTGCTCCCTGCTCGACGTCATCTCCCGGTGGCTCGCGCCGGAGCGCACCTCGCGGTCGGCGGCTGCGTCGGCGCTCGCGGAGGCGGTGGGAGAGGACGCGCTGCGTGACCTCCGCGCCGGCCAGGGGGCTTCTGCTTCGCCGAGGCGGGGGTGGCGCGTTGTCGCGTGGGTGGTCGCGTGCGTGCCCGCTGTGTCGCTGGCGCTCACGGCCTCGTCGCTGCCCCTATGGCAGCTGCCCACTCTCACGGAGGACCCGCGCATGGCGGCCGCCCAAGGAGCGCTCGACGCGGTGCCCGAGGGGGTGAGTGTCGAGACGGACACGACTTTGCTCGCGCGCCTCGTGCCTGGGCGCGAGGTCTACTGGGTGGGCACGACGGGGAAGATGGATACCCCTCCGGAGTATGTCGTCATCGACGCGCGCTCCTACGCATGGGGCGATCAGCAGGTTGACGCTGAGTCATGGGGGAGCGCAGCCCACCCGGGTCACTCCTACGAGACCATCTACGCCAAGCAGGGCTTCCGCGTCGCGCGACGAACCTCGTAAGACGACAAGCGTCATGTGGCAGCGATGCTGACCGCGTGGTATGCACACCGTGTGGTCTGCTTATTGTTGCAACGTGGAGTCGTAGCGAGTTGCTCGCAAGCAGTGTGATGAAATGTTTTCGCCGGAGGGCGCGGTTCACTCAATTCGGCTGGATCCGGCAATGAGCCATGGTGAAATTCGCGCTGAGTGAGGATGGTGTGCGTATGGCACCACGGTGGCCCGTTTGTCGCATATGATTGACCAGTCTGAAAGCAGGAGAAAAACATGTCCTCTCTCGTGTCCCATCGCGCTCGCGCAGCCACCGCTTCCCTGCTGCTTGCTTCCGTCGCCCTGTCCGGTTGCAGCATCTTGGGTGGTGCGCGAAATTCCAGCGATATTTCGAAGTTGCCCAACATTCCCGAGGGGCAAAAGCAGCAGCTGGTCAGCCAGATGCAGTCTGCGTCTGGCTCGGAGAAGCAGGAGATCGCCGCGAAGGCGACGGCCCTGAGCAAGATGGTGGGAACGGAGCTGGTCGCGGTGGATCCCCCGTCGATCATCGACCAGACCTTCAAGTTGGATCCCAAGGGTAAGACCGTGGTGAACAAGGACGACAAGATCTACCTGATGATGTCGGCCACCGATTACTGGCGTCTGGGCCAGGACACCTACGACCTGTGCGTGGAGCAGGACTGCGAGTACTACTCGTCGTGGACGGTAGACGTGGAGGGCTCGGGCGCTGACCTGACGTACGTGTGGACCCTGAAGGTCGATGGTGACGATCAGCCTAAGGAGCCGCTGGTCCGCCGCTTCAAGGTCGGTAAGTAAGCGGCCCTGCGCATCGACATACTCTCTTCTTTTCTCATCAACCATTTAGGAGTCAACAATGGCCGGAAATGCAGACGTCAGTTACGACGACGACCAGCAGCAAGCAGTCGCCCCGAAAGTGACCGAAACCTGGGACGCCATGACCGGTTCCCGAAAGAGAACATCTGCACTCGGGGCTGCACAGCAGAACGTCTTCTGGGGGCGTGAGCGGGGGCCGTCTGCCGTGCAACGAGAGTCTACGGCAATGTTCGACAAAGTCTCACAGCTCCTTGAACTCGAATCGCAGTCTTTGAAGGATTTTGAGGCGAAGATGCATGAGGCGATGACTCGCTTCACGGGTACGGAATACGAAAACCAACTCAAGTTCAAGTCTGTGAAGGCTGATGAGCAGGTACAGGCAATACGGGCCGAGCACCAAACGCAGTTCAGCGCTTTGCTTCATTCGATTCTCTCACCGATTGAAGATATGACTTCTCGTGCGGACGGCTCATCCGAGCCACTGATTGGGCCGTCTGCGCTAGACAGCAGCAATACAGGAGCCACGTCAAACACTGCGCCCGCCACCCAAGGTGCGCAGCCCGAAGTCTGAGCAAATGTGTAGCTAAGCGAAAGGATTTTCATTATGGTTGCATCACCTCACTATGAACGCCTTAAGGTCTTTATGGAAGCGGCACGGGCCAATAAGGATCTTGATGCATGGGACAAGGATCACGACAAGGCTTTGAAGGGTATTAGCGATGCGATTGATCATCTGCGCGTGTATCGGAACAACCACGGTTTTACGGGTGCGACTGGTGACGCAATGAACCAGTGGGTTGACGCTTCGATTCGTCGAATCGAGTGGTACAGAGAAAAGTACGCATACAGTTACAAGGGATACGAGACCGGTCGTCAACTTATGGCCACGGCACTGAGCGAAGCGGAGAAGCTCTCGCCGGACCTCCTCGATGCGAACACGGCGGCCATGCGCGATGACCTGCTCGTGTCGGTTCCCTCCAGCGAGCCCGGTACGGGCATCCGCTTCATGGGCAAGCTCTACACGACTGGTGCCGCCTACGTCGCCGCCGTCGAAGAGCAGGCGAACGAGCAGCGCGAGGCCGCGGCGAAGCGCATCATCGAGATGATGAATCATACTACCGAGGCTGTCAGTACCGGTATCCGCATCACGGGCACACCGCCAGACCCGGACAAAGGTTTAGTGGATCCTGAAAAAGGAAAGACTGACAACAGTCGCGGTGGTGGTGGCACCAGCGGTGGTGGCACCAGCGGTGGCGGCACCAGCGGTGGTGGTGCTGGCGGCGGCGACTGGGGATACGGTAAGGGTGATGACTTTGGTCGCGCAGCGGATCGTAGCCCTTCTTCTCCCAACTACCCCGGTGGTTTCGACCAGCCGTGGTGGAGTGAGGCCGACGCTGCCGCGGCCCGCAACCGCATCATTTCTTCGGGTGCGGTTCCCACGCAGGAGCCCGCCTACGGCGAGGCCGGATCGCGTACGAACCCCATCACCGATCCCCAGGACCTCATGGGCAGGGATCTGCTGCATACGCGCGTGAACGGCACGGCCTACCGCAATGGCGTCGTCGGCGGGCATACCCCGGCACCGCCCGCGGATATGGATCACCCCTTGTGGCGCTTGAACGGCGGCGCGGCGTCCGACGCGAGCACCGCGGGGCGGCTCGGTGGTGCTGGTGTGCTCGGTGCGGGTGCCCTCGGTATGCGTGGCGCGGCCCGTATGGGTTCCGGCGGTCTTGGCGCGGGCATGCGTGGTATGACCGGTGGCCTGGGTGGCGCGGGTGCCTCCGCTTTGAAGGTCGGCTCCTACTCGGGGTCGGGTTTTGGCTCGTACAATCCCCCCGCGGGTGCGAACGGCCTGGCCGGTTCCGGGGCGGGCGCGTCGGGCGCGACGGGTGTTGCCGGTTCCACCGGGGCGAACGGTGGCGCGGCTGGCGCTGCCGGCACCGCGGGCAAGGGTGGCTCGGGTTCGGGCTTTATGGGTGCGGGCGCTGGTGCGGGTGCGGGCGCGGGTAAGCAGGATAAGAAGGGTCGCAAGCGTCAGTACGTCGCCTTCAAGTTCGAGGACGACGAGGACGATCTGCCCGTCGGCTACGTCAACCCCATGTCCCAGACCTACGGGTCTGACACGACCATCACCCCGGCCAAGAGCGCGGACGACGGATGGGATCCGCGCCAATGGTGAGCCTGTCTTCTCACGCCGCGCCCCGTTCTCCCTTCTCTTTCGTGGGGAGGGCGGGGCGCGCCGCGCGCGCCCTGACCACCGTCGCCTCCGCCCTGGCCCTAGCCGTTGGCGTCCTTACCCTGGTGCCGGCCCCGGCCCGCGCGGATGGCGCGGTGCCCTCACAGGAGTACTTCTCCTACTACCACCTCGACGCAGCACGCCAAAAGGGGTACACGGGCAAAGGGGTGACTATCGCCATGATTGATGGTCCGATTGATACCAGTGACCCTGCGCTGAAAGGCGCGAACATCACCGATAAGAGTCGCTGCACTATTGAGGCATCAGCTGACGAAAAGCGCCATGCCACCGAAGTTGCAAGCATCCTGGTCTCCCCCATCTCGGGTGTGGCACCCGACGCTACCTTGTATAGTTACCAAGCTGCAACTAGCCAGTCGATTTCGGGAGGCACATGCGCTTCCTCTGGTGAGTCTCTCGACAGTTTCGGCAAACTGATCAACCAAGCCATCGAGGACGGCGCACAGATCATTTCGATCTCACAAGGTGGTCTGCCTGACCGCTCGGACGAGATCAAGTGGGCCATTGCCAATGCCATTACGCACGGCGTCATCGTCACCGCATCTGTCGGTAACGAGGCACGGGATCAAAACGACACACATTTGAGCTTTTGGCCTGGTGTCGTCGGCGTGTCCGCTATCAACGGTGACGGTACCTTCGCCTCCTATTCCTCCTGGGGCGACGGCGTCGTCACTGCCGCGTTTGGTGGCCCAATCAACTCAGTGGACCCCACAACCAATGCACCCACAACGGTTAGTGGCACCTCGTATGCAACTCCGCTCGTGGCTGGCATGTTGGCTTTGGCGCGCCAGAAGTGGCCCGACGCCACCACCAACCAGATCCTCCAACTCCTGGTCCACACCGGCCTGAACCCCAACCACGACTGGAACAAGTACACAGGCTACGGCGCGGCTGCCCTGGGATCTCTCGTGAATCAAGATCCCTCGCAGTACCCCGACGAGAATCCCATCATCGAGAAACAAGGGACAGGAACGTCTCTTTCTCCCCAAGATATTCGTGACTACGCTGACGGGGTTGCGAACTCCACGGATGCGCAATCCTTCCCCGCGTCCTACGTTTATCGCGGAGCAGATGAAGGAATTCTCTTCGACCAAGACAGAACCATCGCCGTCCACCTGGGAACCAGCCCCCGCTACCACCGGAAGTGACCATGACACTCGCGCGAACCACCGCGCACCCCGCGCCCCGTTCTCCCTTCTCGTTCGTGGGGAGGGCGGGGCGCGGCGCGCGTGAGTTGATGCGGCACTGACGCCGTGTGAACTGCTACTTCGCCGTGCGCAGGCGCAGCGAGTTGAGGACCACGAACACGGACGAGCACGCCATGGCGGCGCTCGCCAGCATGGGGGAGAGCAGGCCCGCGATCGCCAGCGGCACCATCAACACGTTGTAGAAGAACGCCCAGAACAGGTTCTCCTTGATGATGCGCAGCGTCCGGCGCGACACGCGGATCGCGGTTGCCGCCGAGGTCAGCGACGAGTTCATGAGCGTCATGTCCGCGACCTCGATCGCCACGTCCGTGCCCGAGCCCATCGCGATGCCCAGGCCCTTCGCGCTCGCCTGCGCGAGGGCGGCCGCGTCGTTCACACCGTCGCCCACCATCGCGACCGTGCGCCCCTCGGCCTGCAGGTCGGCGACGGTGTCGCGCTTGCCGTCGGGCAGGACGCCCGCGATGACGCGGTCGATCCCGACCTGATCGGCGACGTGGCGTGCCGCCGCCTCGTTATCGCCCGTCAGCAGGATCGGCTCGATGCCGAGCTCGCGCAACTGAGCGATCGCATCAGCCGACGACTCCTTGACCGTGTCGCGCACGACCAGCGCGGCGATCGCGTGGCCCTCGACGCGCTCGGGGATCACGAGCGCCGAGGCCTGGGCCCCCTCGCCCTCGCCCACAGCCGGGGTGGTGCCCGCCTGGGTGGGGGTACCGGTATCCCCAGTCGCGCTGCCGCCAGCCGCGGGTGCGCCATCGGCGGTCGCGGCCTCTGAACGGGAGGTGACGGTGCCGGAGTAGCCGGCCGCGTTCACGACGGCCTCAAGCTCCTCGTCGCTGTGAGGGGCGGTGAGCGTGATGCGCGCGGATTCCGTCGCCAGGTTGACCTCGGCCTTCACGCCGTCGAGTTTGCCGAGCTTGCGCTCGACGCGGCGCACGCAGGACGCGCAGGTCATGCCCCCCACGCTCATCGTGAGCGTCGCGAGGGGCAGCTCGGCGTCCGGGCCCGGAAGCGCGACGGACGCGGGTGCCTCGGGCGTGGCGGCTGCCTTCGGGGTGGAGGATGCTGCGGAACCCAGGTTCGGCGCGAGGGCAGCGACGACGGCGGAGGCGCCCGATGCCTCGGCCTCGCGCACGGCGTCGAGGAGAGAAGCGGGCACGTCGACGCCCAGGGAGGCGAGCCACGACGGGCGGCCGACGAGCACGCCGCCGCGGGCGGTGAGGCCGACGACGCCGAGTCCGGGCTGGTTCGCGAATGCCGTCACGGGCTCCAGCGACAGGCCGCGATCCGCGGCACCCGACGTGATCGCGCGGGCGACCGGGTGCTCGGAGAGGGACTCGACGGAGGCGGCGAGGGACAGGGCCGAGGCCTCGTCCACCTCAGGGGAGTCGCCCGCGGAGGCAGCTGCAACAGACTCAAGAGACATGACGCCCGTGGTGACCGTGCCCGTCTTGTCGAGGAGCATCGTGTCGATCGAGCGCGTCTGCTCGAGGATTTCCGCGTTCTTGATGAGGATGCCCAGCTGCGAGGCGCGTCCCGATCCGACGAGGATCGCGGTGGGGGTGGCCAGGCCGAGCGCGCACGGGCACGCCACGACCAGGACGGCGACGGCCGCCGTGAACGCGGCCTGCACACTGCCGCCCGCGAGCAGCCAGCCGACGAGGGTCAGCAGGGAAACAAGGATGACGATGGGCACGAACACGCCCGAGATCTGGTCCGCGAGGCGCTGGACGGGGGCCTTGCCGGCCTGGGCCTCGGCGACCATGCGCCCAATCTGCGCGAGCGTCGTGTCCGAGCCGACTCGGGTGGCGCGCACCAGCAGGGACCCCCACGTGTTGACGGTCGCGCCCGTCACCGTGTCACCGGGGGCGGCGTCCACGGGCACGGACTCGCCCGTCAGGAGCGAGGTGTCCAGGGCGGAGGAGCCCTCGACGATGATGCCGTCGGTCGCGACCTTCTCGCCCGGGCGCACCGCAAAGAGGTCGCCGACCTGCAGGGACGAGGCGGGCACGACCTGTTCGCTGCGCTCGCCCGTGGCGGGGTCGATGCGCACGAGCGTCGCCTCCTTGGCGCCCATGCGCAGCAGCGAGCGTAGCGCGTCGCCCGCGCGGTAGCGTGCGCGCGCCTCCAAGTAGCGGCCCGTCAGCAGGAACACGACGATCATGCACGCGCCCTCGAAGTAAATCTCGGCGTGGCCGCCGTGCGCCGCGCGCGGGATCAGGCTCATGTGCATGCGCATGCCGAGCATGCCGGCGCCGCCCCACAGCAGGGCCCACCAGCTCCACAGCGTGGACGAGATGACGCCGAGCGAGACCAGGGTGTCCATCGTCGTCGACCCGTGGCGGCCCGCCGCGAAGGCCGCCCGGTGGAAGGGCCACGCGCCCCACGTGACGACCGGGATCGAGGCCGCAGCGACGACCCACTGCCACCCCGTGAACTGCCACGCGGGCACCATCGACAGGAGCATCGCGAGGATGCCGAGTGGCGCGGAGACGATGAGGCGTCGGCGCAGGTCGGCGGCGTGGGCGCGGGTGCCCTCGCCGACCTGGGGGGTGGGGGCCGAGGCCGGGGTGGCTTCAGGGGAAGAAGGGGCGGCTGCGGGAGTGGTCGTCACGGAGTCGGTGGACATGGGTACCCTCCGGGGGTATGTATCGGGTGAAAGGAAACGAGGCCGGGAACGTGCCCCGGCCTCGTCGGTGAGGCGTGGAAAACCTCAGAAGTCGCGCGAGATGCCGACCAGCGTGAAGCCGGCCTCGGACACTGCGTCGCTCAGCGCCGCATCGTCCAGGGGGGTGTCGGTCAGGACCGTCACCTTGGAGGTGGCGCCCGAGTTGAGGATCACGTCGACGTTCTTCACGCCGGGGATCTCGCTCAGCTCTTCGCTGACGCTCATCACGCAGTGGCCGCAGGTCATGCCGTCGACGGACAGCTCAATGGTGCGATCGATCTCGGTAGTCATGATTTCTCCTTGTTATTAGGACTTGATGAGGCGTGCGATAGCCGCGGCCGCCTCGTCGACTTTGGCCTGTGCGGCCTCGTCGGATTCGCGCGCCGCCGTGACGACGCAGTGGTTCATGTGGTCTTTGAGCAGGTTGACCGCGACGGAATCGAGCGCGGACTGGACGGCCGAAACCTGCGTGAGGATGTCGATGCAGTACTCGCCCTGCGAGATCATGCGCTGCAGGCCGCGGACCTGGCCTTCGATGCGGCGCAGGCGTGCGAGATGATTCTCGGTGTTGCCGTGGTAGCCGTGCTCGTTGCTCATGGAAGTGATAGTACCCCTAGGGGGTATGGGTGTCAAGGGGTGCACCTCGTTCATCGGATCACCTCCCCTCGCGCCACACGCAAAAACCCTCGTAGGGTGGAGCCAACACTGAACGCAAGGAGGGGACATGAAGCGACGCCCGCGTCGACGCTACCGCGCAATCCGCCGCGTCCCCCAGGCCTACCCCGGCCTCTACCTGCGCCTCAAAGTCGCCCCCATCGTCCCCGCCCTCGCGGCCACGGTCGCGGTCGGCGCCCTCGCCGACATCTCCGCGCTGCCGCAGGACGTGCGCGCCCGCGCGCGTTCCCTCTCCGACGACATGGGTACCGCGATCAGCGAAAAGTCGCAGCGAATCTTCTTCGATACCCCCGGCCTCGACACCCTCCTCATCCGCTCCCTCTCCCACGTCGCCCGGCGCACCGCGACCGTGGGGCGCGCCTGGGCGCGAACGGTTGTCGCCGTCGGCGCGGACAAGGACGGGCGCATGGCCCGCATGCTGCCCCTCATCCCCAGGCGCGGATACGACGCCCTCATGACCGGCATGCTCACCATCGGCACCGCCGTGGGTGCCCTGCGCGGCGGCGCGGTCCACGTCGCACTCCTGCGTGACTCCGCGGCCGACCCCGCGTTCCAGGACCCGCTCCCCGGCCACCCCGAAGCCCAAATCCGCCGCGTCGACGCGCCCGAACAGCTCTCCGACATGTGCGCCGACATCGACGAACTCTACTGGTCGCGCACCATCGGCCCCGCCGTCAAAATCACCCGCGTCGGCGAAGACGAGGCGCGCCGCTGGCTCCTCTCCCTGGTCGGCACCGAATCTATGACCTGGCGCTCCACAAACAACCCCGCCGACGTCGAAACAAACATCCGCCTCATGCTCGGCCTCGAAAGCGCGATGAGCGTCGGCGTCGTGAGCGCGCTCCACGCCGCCATGGAACGCGACGGCGTGCCCGCCGAGCGGTGGACGCGCGAGCCCGTCCTCATCTGCGGCCACTCCCAGGGCGGGATCGTCGCCGCCGCCCTCGCCTCCGTGCCCGCCGACGAGGCCGGAGTCAACGTCGCCGGAATCCTCTCCACGGGCGGCCCGAACCGGCGCATCCGCGTGCGCCCCGACGTGGTGACCGTCGCCGTCACGCACGACCAGGACGTCATGCCGAGCCTCGACGGCTCGCCCGACCGCGCCCCCGACCGGCGCGTCACCGTCGGGCGCAGCCTCGTGCGGCCTCGTACCCGACCCCTCTACTACGCGCACTCCTCCTCGACGTACACGGAGACCGTGCGCCTCCTCGAGCGCAAGGTCCGCGTCACCCCGTGGGGTCGGCTCGCCTCGGCGATGGCTGCCCTACAGGACTTCATGCCCACCCCGGGCGAAGCCACGCGCGTCATGCACTACGAAATCTGGCAGGACATCCTCACCCCCACCGCCGAAGGCACGTGGGACACGGTCGCCGCGCTCGAACGAGCCAGCTCCTACGAACCCGCCACCTACCACATCGACTACGCGGCCACGGCCCCCCGCCTGCCGCGCATCGCCCGAGCCAGGCGCCGCGCGAGTATTTCCGCGCGCCTCTCCTCCGCCCTCCCCTCCCTCAGAAAGGACAGGTCATGACCGACCCCAACGCCCCCCTGCGCGAGGTGCGCCGATGGATGCGCGTCTCGACCCCCGTCAACAAGGCGGCCTCCGCGGGCCTGCGCGGTCGGCTCCCGCAGATCGCCGGGCCGCTCATGATCGGCGCGCTCGGCGTGGGCGCCCTGGGTGCGGGCATCGCGTGGCGCGCCCTGTCCTCCACGCGCGGCACCGGGCGCACCCAGCGCTTCGTCGACCTCGCGACCGCCGCTCTTGAGTCGGGTTTCCCGCTGCGCACGAACGAGGCCGGGGCTGGTGGGGGGTCGGGTGCTGAGGGCGTGGCCGGCGAGGGCGGGGCCCGCGCGCCGCGTCGGGTCGTCCACGTCGAGGTCGGCGAGGGCTTTGGGCGCCCCTCCCTCGTGTCCATCGACGTCGTCGTGTCTGCTGCCGATGTTCTGTCGGAGCGCGAGGCCGCCACGCGCGCCCTCGACGCGATCACCCGCGTGACCTGGAACAACGACGAAATGGCGCCCGTCAGCGTGCGCGCACGCGTCCTTCTCGCCCACGAGGAGGCCGACGACCTCGAGGCCCCCGGTGCGCAGACCGACACGGTCGTCGACATGAGCGCCCTCGGCTTCGCCGACGAGATCGCGCGCCCCGACGAGCTCTACGACCGCTACGGCGCGCCCGAGTGCGACCCCACGTGGAGGCCGTGACCGAGCTGTGAGCCCCCGGCCTCGTCGATGCAGCCGAGAAACGACAAAGGGCGGCGAGGCGCGAAACCCGCGCACCCGCCGCCCCAGCCGATAGGGCTCAGGCCTCCCAGCGCGCCAGGCGCTCGGACAAGCCGATGTAGGTCGCGGGGGTCAGCGCAAGGAGGCGCTCCTCCACCTCGGCCGGCAGACCCAGGCCCGCGATGAACTCACGCATGTCTTCCGCGCCCACCTCGTGGCCGCGCGTCAGCTCCTTGAGGCGCTCGTACGGGTTCGCCATGCCGGTCGCGCCCGCGATCGCGGCGGCGCGCATCGCCTGCTGGACGGCCTCGCCCAGCACCGCCCAATTCGCGTCCAAATCGCGGGCCATACGAGCCGCGTTGATCTCGATGCCATCCAGGCCACGCACCAGGTTGTCGTAAGCCAACACCGCGTGACCAAACGCGACGCCCACGTTGCGCTGCGTCGTCGAATCCGTCAGGTCACGCTGCATGCGGCTGGTCACCAGCGTCGACGCCAGCGAATCCAGCAGCGCGTTCGACACCTCCAGGTTCGCCTCCGCGTTCTCGAAGCGAATCGGGTTGACCTTGTGCGGCATCGTCGACGAGCCCGTCGAACCCTGCGCCGCCAGATTCTGGTGGAAGTAATCCATCGAAATGTACGTCCACGCGTCCGTCGCCAAGTTGTGGGCGATGCGGCCCGCGCGCGCCACGTCCGAGTACAGCTCAGCCTGCCAGTCGTGCGACTCGATCTGCGTGGTCAGCGGGTTCCACGTCAGGCCCAGGCCCTCCACGAAAGAGCGAGCCAGCGTCGGCCAATCCGCGCCCGGCACCGACACGACGTGCGCAGCCCACGTGCCCGTCGCGCCGTTGATCTTACCCAGGTACTCCGTGGCCTCGACGCGCTTGATCTGGCGGGACAGGCGGTGCGCGAACACCGCCATCTCCTTGCCGATCGTCACCGGCGTCGCCGGCTGTCCGTGCGTGTGCGCCAACATCGGGACGGCCGCCCCGGCCTCGGCGAGGCCGCGCAGACGATCCAGGAGCGCGCGGATCGCGGGCAGCCACACCTGCTCGGTCGCCGCCTTGATCGTCAGCGCGTACGCCAGGTTGTTGATGTCCTCGGAAGTGCAGAAAATGTGGACGACCTCGCGCAGGGACGGCAGCGTCGTGCCCTCGCCCAGCGTGTCGGCCGCGGCCTGAAGGTATTCGCCGATCAGGTACTCGACGGCCTTGACGTCGTGGCGGGTGACGGCCTCGAACTCGCCCAGGCGCTTAATGTGCTCGGCGCCGAAATCGCGGGGGAGCGCGCGCAGGTAATCGCGCTCGGCGTCCGTCAGCGTCGGGGCGCCCGGCAGGACCGAATTGTCGAGCAGGAAAATCAGCCACTCGATCTCAACGTGGACGCGCGCCCGGTTCAGGCCCGCCTCGGACAGGTAGTTCGCCAGGGGCGCGGCGACCGCGCGGTAGCGGCCATCCAGCGGACTGAGCGGCTCACCCCCGCCCGCCAGGTCCGAATAGCCGTGGGCAGTGGAGAACAGTGTCATCGTGTCGCTCATACCCCTATCTTCCCAGAACGAGGGGATATCGGGACGCCCAGTCCGCGCGGCGGTTCGTGGCATGGGTAACGACGAGGCCGGGGCTGGGCGTGTCATCCACAGGGGTTGGCAGCGCCGGGAAGTTATCCACAGGGGTCGCCGTGCGAGTGGTGGTGGGGGAACTCGCAGGCGTAGCGTGCAAGGACAAGCAACGATTCTTCCAACGATGGGAGCCGACCATGATCCCCGATCCCCTCAGCCCCGGCCTGTCCCTGCACGCAGCCCACGGCCTCGTCGATAGCCTGCGTGGGGCGCTCGCGGGTGCCACGTGCCCACAGTGGGTCGGCGTCGCGGGCGACTCCTATCGCAATCGGCACAGCGAGGTAATCGCGAGTGTTCAGGGAGTCCTCGACCAGATCCAGGCCGCCCTCGACCTCGTCCCCTCCTTCGACGAGGAACGCAACCGAGCCCTCGCCAGCGCGCTCGCCGACGCCTCAACCTACCAGCCCGAACTCGTCATGCTGGGAGCGTGGTGACCATGGCATTCGACCCGCGCCGCGACGTCACCGTCAACTCGGGAGCATTTCGCGTCGACGTCGACGAACTATGCGCCGCACACACCCTCATCAGCGGCGAGGAGGCGCTCTCGATCGTGCCCGCCAGGCTCGCGCTCGACGCCGCCCTCGGCGAAGCAGACGCGGTATCCGGGCTCATCCCCGAGGCCTCCGCGCCCCTCGCGTCCGCGATCACGGGCGCCCTGGCCGCCCTGAACTCGCTCGAGACCGAGATCGACTCCCTGCGGTGGAAGCTGCAGGACACCGCCCTCACATACGCCAACGCCGAGAACGGCTCCTCGCTGTGGGAGCTCGTGCCCGGCAGCCCGATGGGACCGCAGCTGGACCCGCGGGGCCTTGGCACGATGGTCATGGGGCCCGCCGGTCTCGCGCTCACCGGAGCCTCGGCGCTCGTTCACGGCACGCAAGACGCCTCCGCGCGCGCCGGCGCTCCCTGGCTCTCCACCCTCCTCATGCCCGGTCTCTCATCGTTAGTCGCGGAAAAAGACCTGTGTGACACCGTGATCGACGGGCTGCTCTTCAAGTACCACGCGGACGAGGCGTCGGGCGTGCGCTTCCAACGCGACCTCGGCAGGTTCACCCTGGACGTCAACTCCCTTCCTGCGTTCCGAGGCGTCGCGCAGTCACTGGCCGGACTGGGAGTGAGCCAGGACCTGAACTCGACGTCCACCCAATCCGCGTCCGGCGTCGCCGCGCTGGCCGCGCCCCTGTTCGCATACCTGGGATTCGTCGACCTCCGTCTCGGCCACGGCCTCAGCTGCGGGATCGTCGTCCGAGGCGCGGACGGGGACACCCGCGTGCGCACCAACGGCCTCGGATCCCGCATTCCTTCAAACGCCCTCGACGCGCGCACCCGATCCGCGCTCGCGGCCATGCCCGAGGCCGCACCCGACACCCACTACGAAGGCGTCACCACCAGCGCGGATGCCATCGAGCACATCACCGACATGCACGGGGGTGACGCCGACAACGGAGAAATCGCCATCGAGGAACACGTAACGGTGGGGGAGGACGGGGCGACGACGCGCTCGTGGACCGTCGACATCCGAGGCACCCAGTCCTTCGCCATTGGGCAGTCAGGTCCCCAGGACATGACCACCAACCTGCAAGGCGTCGCCGGTATGAACTCGGACCAGCTCGACGCCATCAAAGAGGCCATGGATGCGGCAGGCATCGCGCCGGGCGAGGCCGTCGAATTTGCCGGGCATTCTCAGGGAGGAATCATGGCGGCCCAAATGGCTGCAGACCCGGACGTGCGCGCCCGCTACAACGTCGTCTCCGTGGTGACAGCCGGCTCACCCACCGCGACAATCGCGCCGAGCGACGTGCCCGTCCTCGCCTACGAAAACTCCGGTGACATCGTCCCGGGCTTGGACGGGAACGCCACGCGTGGCGACAACGTCACGACCGTCATGTTCCACGACTACGAGGCCACGTGCCACGCCGACGACCCCGTGCCCTGCTCGCACAGCGCGCCCCTGTACGTCGACGAAATCAGGAGCACCCTGAACGCCGCCCGGGCCTCGTCCGACCCCGGCCTCGGAGCCCTGGCTGCCGCCGAGGCCCGCCGCACCCAGGCGCTCGGCCTCACCCCGGGCACCCAGACCACCATCCACCACTACCAAACGAGGCGCATCACCCAGGGGTGACACGCTTCGAGAAAGGGGGCAGAGCGGATCAGTCGCGCTCGTCCTTCTTATCGTGCAGCAGGCCCGAGACGATCGAGGACACCACGGAGGTGATGACCGCGCCCGCCAGGCAGGACCAGAAGCCGCCCGTCGTCATAGGGAATCCAAGCGACGTGGACAGCCAGCCCGTCAGCGCAAACAGCAGCGAGTTCGTCACCAGGGCAAACAGGCCGAACGTCAGCACATACAGGGGGAATGCCAGTGTCTTCACGACAGGCTTAATCATCGAGTTCACCGCCGTGAACACCAAGGCGACGACCGCCAAGACGATCACCGTCTGCGAGGCCGACGACGCCTCGATCGAAATCGACGGAACCACGTGGACCGTGACCCACAGTCCGGCCATCGTGGCTAAAAGACGTGCAATGAAATCCATTGCTTCATTCTTGCGCAGTGGGACGATGCTTGCACGTGCCAATTCCATGGGATAGGACTACACACATGAGCAACCTGCGCATTCGTCCCGCCGTCGCCGCCCTGCCCCGCTACGTGCCGAGCAAGACGGCCCCCGGTGCCGTCAAGATCTCCTCGAACGAAATGCCGACGCCGCCCAGCCCCGCCGTGCTCGAAGCGATCGCCCGCGAACTCGAGACGATCAACCGCTACCCCGACCTGACGGCAGCGCCCCTGCGCGAAGCCCTCGCCCAGCGCTACGGCGTCAGCGCCGACCAAGTGTGCGTGGGCACCGGCTCCTCGGCGATCCTCGTCGCCGCACTGTCCGCCGTCTGCCAGCCCGGCACCCAGGTCATCTACCCCTGGCGCTCCTTTGAGTCCTACCCGATCGCCGTGCCTTCCGTGGGCGGCGACCCCGTGCCCGTGGAACTCCTCCCCGATGGCACCCACGACCTGGACGCCATGCGCGCCGCGATCACGCCCGACACCGTCGCCGTCATCGTCTGCTCACCCAACAACCCGACTGGCCCCGCCCTCACCTACGAGGAGATCGCCGCGTTCGTCGCCGACGTCCCCGAAGACGTCATGATCATCGTCGACGAGGCCTACATCGACTTCGCGACCAAGCCCGGCGTGCGCACCGCGGTTCCCCTCATCGAGGACCACCCCAACGTCATCGTCATGCGCACCTTCTCCAAGGCCCACGCGCTGGCCGGTGTGCGCGTCGGCTATGCCATCGGCGAAGCCGAGGTGATCGGCGCGATCCAAGCCCTCCTCGTCCCCTTCGGCGTCAACTCCCTCGCGCTTGCGGCGGCCCTCGCCTCCCTCAAGGATTCCGAGGGCGTGTCGCGCGCGGTCGCCGAGATCATCGCCGAACGCGAGCGCGTCGTCCCGGCGCTGCGCGACCTCGGCTACGACATCCCCGACAGCCAGTCGAACTTCTACCTGATCCGCGGCAACGTCTACGGCCTCGTCGAGGCATGCACGCGCGTGGGCCTCATCGTGCGCCCCTTCAGCGTGGGCGTGCGCGTCTCGGTCGGCTCGCGCGAGCAGAACGACCTCTTCCTGTCCGTCGCCGCCGAATTTGCGCGCACCTCGGGCATCGGCGCGTAGGGGCCGTGCGCGAATGGGCGCGCCCGACGAATCGGACGCGCCCATACACTCACCGAGGTGCAGCAGCTTATGGAATCAGCAGCGAGACGATCAGGAGTAGCGACCAACCGAGCTCGCTGAATCCGATGAGCTTGGGCGAAAGAGGGCGCGCCCGCTTCCGGCTGATCGTCGGCATCGCCCACGCGCGCGCCGTCAGCAACGCCCACATGAGGACCGGCCAGATCGTTAGTGCGCCGAACCACCACGCTACGGCTACACACAGCGTGAAAGCCGCGTGCAGCAGCGTCGAACCGACCGCCCAGCGCGGATCCTTGCGGCCCCTGATCATCGAGCGCACCAGCGGAACCGTTCCGATGTAGTGCAGGCCGAACGCCGCGCACGTCGCCCACGCGTGGATCGAAACCGCGGCCGGAGACCCATCCGCGACCGCCAGCGAAAAAGCCACCGGGCCCATGATGTTGCCCGCCAGGATCGACGCCGTGCGAGCCCCCAGGGAGCGCTCGCGGCCCTTCCACACGAGGTAGAGCGCGGACGAAGCCAGGGGTGCGAAAGCGATCGCCCACCACAGCAGCTGCGGACGCACCGCTAGCAGGGTGGCGCCGGGGAGCGCCGCGAGGACTGCGTAGGTGATGACCGCGGGAGCGATCCGAGCGCGGCGCTTCGCGGGCGTCTTCACCCACAGGCAGACGGCGGAAAACATCTGGAACGCCATCGCCCACGCCACCAGCATGAGGACGACCATCCAGGAGAAGGTGTAGGAGAGCGCCCACCCGAGCAGCGGCGGGAACGCCATCATCGTCCACGCGCCGTGCTGGTCGGAGATCCAGCCCTCGCGGGCGAGCTTGCGCATGCGGGGATTGCTATGGTGGCGCGGCTTCGGACGTCCCTGAGGTCGACCCGATGCGTGGTCGGGCCCGCCGCCCGGGGTGCGTTCGGGACTGCTACCCGCGGTGCGTTCGGGAGTTGTCTGAGTCTGCGGCGCTGCACTGTGCATAGCCTTAGCTTAGTGAAGTGGTCTTGTGAGGCTCAATACTGAGCTGATCACAACGTGAGACGTGGAAGGGAAAATTTCAACAATCGGTGAAATATGGGGGCATGTCCACATCAGACGCAGTCACAACTCAATCTCCGACCCTGTCCTCCGAGGACCGCAGCGCACGCATCGCCGTGACGGTCTTCCCGCTGCTGATCCTGGCGGCCTTCGCGATCGCCATGATCACGCCCGCCACCTTCAAGCCGCTGGCCCCCGGCGTGAACTGGGCACTCGGCGTCATCATGTTCGGCATGGGCCTGACCCTGACGCTGCCCGACTTTGGGCTCATCGTCAAGCGCCCTCTGCCTGTGCTCGTGGGTGTCGTCGCCCAGTACCTGATTATGCCCCTCGTCGGTTGGGGCCTGTGCTACGCGTTTCACCTGCCCGACGCTGTCGCCGTCGGCGTCATCCTCGTCGGCTGCGCGCCCGGTGGCACAGCCTCGAACGTGATCTCCTACCTGGCGAAGGCGGACGTCGCCCTGTCGGTCACCATGACCTCAATCTCGACGCTGCTCGCGCCCCTCATGACCCCGCTGCTCACCGCCTGGCTGGTCGGTTCGCGTATGCCGGTTGACGGTGCGGCGATGGCGAAGAACATCCTGCTGATGGTCCTCGCCCCCGTCCTGGGCGGCTTTATCGTGCGCTTCATTGCAGGCAAGCTCGTCGAGAAGATCCTGCCGATCCTGCCCTGGATCTCCGTGCTGGGCATCTGCTACGTGCTCTTGGTCGTCGTGTCCGGTTCCGTCGACAAGATCCTGACGTCCGGTGCCCTCATCATCGCTGTGGTCATCTGCCACAACCTGCTCGGCTACTTCTTCGGCTACCTGGCCGGACGCGTCGGCCGCGGCTCCGACAAGGCTGCGCGTACCACCGCGATCGAGGTCGGCATGCAGAACTCGGCGCTGGCCGCGACGCTGGCAAAGACCCACTTCGCATCGACCCCGGAGACCGCGCTCCCGGCGGCCGTCTTCTCCGTGTGGCACAACCTCTCCGGCGCGCTGCTGGCGATGTTCTTCCGTCGCTGGAAGAACGGCGGAGCGGCCTGAATCGACGAGGCCGGGGCACGGTGAGCACTGATCCCCAGTTCCGTCCCTCGACTGAGTAGATAGCGAGGAGGGGGCGGCCCATGCGGGCCGCCCCCTCCGTCATGTGAGCGTTGTCCTCGTGTGAGTGCCCGCCTCGTTGCATGCCCACAGGGGCCGCCCACTCCTCGTCGCGTGTCCGCCGGGCCGCCCACTCCTCGTGCGTTCGGCGCGACCGTCACGCGTGGTTGTCATTCGTGCAGCGAATTGTGTCAATAATGCACGCACGTTCGTTAACCGTGAGGTAATCAATGACGCGAAAATACGATATGATTCGTGGGTACCCATCACAAATGTACGAAGGAGTAATCCTCATGAAGAAGCGTCTTCTGACCGCCGCCCTCGTCGCACTGCTGCCGCTGAGCCTGGCTGCCTGCGGTGGACAGTCCAAGCAGGCCGCGTGCCAGATCATCAATGACAAGGCCGTCAAGGCCATTGATGGCCTGGATCCGAGCAACACGGAAGACATGATCCAGGGCATGACCAACGTTGCGACCGTCCTGAAGTCTGACGACATTACCAACACCGAAGTGAAGGCTGCTGCGGTGGCTGCGGGCGATAGCGCTCAGGCTCTCGCCGACTTCGCCAAGACGGTGGGCGATGACCCGTCGGCAGACCAGATGAGCGAGGCCATGGACCTGTACACGACGTTCACGACGTCGATGTCGTCGCTCGAGACGGTGTGCAACGCGCGCTGACGCGCACCATCAGATTGTGTATGCCCGCGTGTGGGCATTGAGAGGTGAGGGTGGCCCCGCGGGGCCACCCTCACCTCTACCTTGACGGGTGTCGTGTGCTCGGCAGAGCGTCACTTACCGGTGCACACCGAATCGAGCTTATTCATCGATTCCAGGTACGCCGACGTCGCCGTCAGAATCTTGGACCGCTGGTCGGCCGTCGGCGGCTCGTCGGCTGCCTTGGTCGCGTCGAGGAGCTTCTGCGCGCTGTCAGCCAGCCCGTTTGCCGCCTCCTTGACCTCGGGGTTGGTGATCTCGTCAGACTTCATGATGTCAATGAAGCTGGACAGAGTCTTGATGACCGACTCCTTATCCTTGTCGTTCAGGCTCGAGGAGATCTCGTTGGCCTTGTTGTCGAGAATGGCGCAGGCCTCCTCCTTCGTCTGGCTCGACTTCGAAGAGCTCGACGCGGAGGGCGATGCCTGCGTAGGCGTGCTGGTCGCCTCCTGCGAAGGCGCAGACGAGGACGAAGGCGAGGACGTCGGGTTGTCAGGCTTAATCTGCAGGCAGGCAGCCATACCGAGGGGCATCGTGGCGATCAGGAGGGCGGCTACAATACGACGCTTCATGGGGTACTCCTTGAAATCTTGAAGTGTACGTTCTCGCTCAGTCTAACCCCAAAAACATGAAATTAACATATCGGTCAGTGAGGTCGTGCTGACGCGGCAAAATCAGGGCTCGTTGGGCGCTTCGTATTGGCGTATGACCTCGCAAGACGACAGGTTGCCGCGTGGAGTGTCAATCTGTTTGGTGGTTGTAGTCTGTGCTTCGCTCCGGATGTTGCTTTCGTGCCTGGTGCCTGCGCGCGGGCGTTTCTTTCGTTCCTGGTGCTTGCGTGCGGGCGTTGGGGCTCTGCTGCGCCTCCATGGGCGTTGGTCGTGGTTGCCGTCCCCCGGTGTCGTGAGTGGCCGCTGTTCTGTGCGTCTGCTGTTGGCATGTCTGCCGTTGCCACGTCTGCCGTTGGCATGTCGGTCATTTATGTCTGTTTCCCGAGCTTCACCGTCGGGTGCGGCGCCCTACGCGGGTTCCGTGTGGGGGGGTTTGCACTACACGGGGGTGCGACACGCCGGCGACACGCCGTCAGAGGGCTTCTTGTAGTGCAAAACCCCCATCGCACCAGATTGGAGATCGCACGGTGCATAATTCGCGCGGCCGGTGAGGGGGGATAGGCCGCGCAAGGTGTCGCCTCCCCAAGGCTGCTTCTCCCCGAGGTGCCTTCTCCCCGAGGCGCCTTCTCCCCGAGGCGCCGCCAAGACCGCTTCTCCACAAATTTCGCATGCAATTCCCCGACGGTGCGAATCGACGCAAGCTCAAAAACCGCGTAATTTCAACGATCCGATTTCAATACTTGAAATATTCTCAGGGGAATTGCATGCGAAATCGCTGGACACCGCGCTGTCTACCCCCAGAAAAGTCGCACGTAATTCCTTCCGGGCCTCATTCGGCGACAGCTCGAAAACCGCGGAATTTCAACGATCCAATTTCAATATTTGAAACATCCTCGGGGGAATTACGTGCGAAACTGCTGTGCCCATCTGCGGCAGGGCCAGGGCATACTCGTACCAAGTCCCGCCCGATCGGGGAGGCAGCCGCGATGCCTGCGGGCAATATGGGCATGGCTGCGGAACCCGTGCGCGGCGGCAGGGCCAGGGTGCGCCTCAAGATCAACCACGCTGAGCAAAGCTCGCGGCGTGGACGGCGAGCGGGCAGGCTACGCGGCGGCCGGAGATTAGGCGGGCTACCTCGAGGCACTGCACATCCGGATAGGTAATCAAGATCCGGATAGGTAACGAACATCCGGATAGCTTAATTACCTATCCACATGCGCATAACCTATCCGGATGTGCACAACCTATCCGCATCCGCGAATCCCACTCGCGTGGCACGCAAACTGCAAGCAGACCAGGGCCTGCAGGCCTCGTGGTGGTCGGAGATCTGGCGGGGCGTGCGGTGCGGACGGTGAGCGGGCGGGGCGTGCGTCGGAGATTAGGCAGGCCTTGTGGCAGCCCGAGATATGGGGCGTGACCCCAAATCTGGCGGCGAGCCCACGGAAGGCTGAGCGATAAAAAACCGCCGGGACCAAACGGTCCCGGCGATTACCGGTCGGGGTGGCGGGATTTGAACCCACGGCCTCTTCGTCCCGAACGAAGCGCGCTACCAAGCTGCGCCACACCCCGGTGCCGTTCGAGTATAGCGTTTCCTCGCCGATATTCCCAAACGGAGATCAAGCAAGCGGCATAAGTGTGTCCCACGCCGCATTGGACTGGTTGGTTGGCGACTGCCTCGCGCAGACTCCTCGCGACGCGAATGCCCTCGCGACGCCGGGTATGCGTATGTGGTGACGCCGGGTATGCGTATGTGGTGACGCCGTGTATGCGTATGTGGCTACGCCGGGAACACGTGCAGAAGCGATGCCTCGGGGCGAGTCGCGATACGCACCTTCGCGTAGGGGGACGTCCCCAGGCCCGCCGACACGTGCAGCCACGCCGTCGAGCCCGGTGCCTGCCAGCGTTTCAAGCCCTTCGCGTAGGGGCGTGAAATGTCGCAATTCGTGATGATCGCACCGAACCCCGGAATACCGATCTGGCCGCCGTGCGTGTGCCCCGCGAGAATCAGGTCCGAGCCGACCTCGGTGAGCGCGGAAACGACCCGAGTGTACGGTGCATGCGTCACCCCGAGGCGCAAGACATCGGATGCTCCCCACGACGAGGCCGGAGCGCCCAAGCGATCACGGTAAATGTGTGCGTCATCCGTGCCGAGCAGAGACACCGTGCCCGTGGGTAGGCGGAGCGTGCCCGACGCGTTCGACAGGTCCAGCCATCCAGCCTGGCGCATCTGACGCACCATCGGCAGGAAGGGCAGATCGGGGACCACGCGCACCGGATGCGGCTTCGAACGCGACAGGTAGCGGCTCCAACGCTTAGGGATCGGCGAATAGTAGTCATTCGAACCGAGCACGAACGCGCCCGGGTAGGACAGGAACGGACGGTACGCGTCCATCACCATGTCCAAAGCCTCCGTCGACCCGAAGTTGTCGCCTGTCGCAACCACCATGTCGAAATGCTCCGAGGCGGCCACGTCGGACAAGAACCGCAGCAAAAACTCCTGCCCCTCGAAGAGGTGTAGGTCCGCGATCTGCAGAATCGTCACCTCGGGCACGTGGGCGCGAACCGGGACCTCGTAGCGCCGCAGCACCGGCATGGTGCGCTCGACCGACCCCCAGGCGAGCGCAGCGCCCCCCGCTGCTAACCCTGCGAGCCCCAGCCCACCCACGAGCGTGCCCGCGGTGCGCAGGAGGCCACGGCCTCGTCGAGTGGACGAGGCCGTGGCCTCCTGAAGCAACGCTGCCGTATCAGTCGTCATCTCAGTGGCTCGGCGACGGCGACGGGTTCGGGGACTGCGAAGGAGCAGACGTCGGAGTGGTGCCGCGCTGCGGAGTGGACGCGCCGATGTTCGCGTTCGATACGGCCTCCACCGGGGTGCCCGCCAGCGCCTGCGTCATGTAGGGGGCCCAGATGTTCTGGCCGACGTAGGTCTCACCGAAGATCTCGGAGTGGTAGACGCCATTGATGACAACGCCGGACACTTCCTGCGAGGAGTTGTCGCCGTGACCCACCCACGCGGACGTCGCGAGCGACGGCGTGAAGCCCGTCAGCCACGTGTTCGCGTGGCCGTCGGTGGTACCCGACTTCGCGGCGAAGGGGCGGCCGTCGCCCAGGCGCGTCGACGTGTAGTACTGGCCGGCCGACGCCGTCAGCAGCGCAGCCGTCTTGTTTGCAACATCAGGGGAGATGACCTCCTTGCAGTCCGCCGAGAACTCCTTCAGGACGTTCTCGTTACGGTCGGTCACCGACTCGATGGACTGAGGCGTGCACTGCTGGCCGGAGTTTGCTATCGTCGCGAACACGGACGCCATCTGCAGCGGGGAGCTCGACACGGAACCAAGGATGTTGGCCGGGAAGGGCGAGGGGACCTCACCGTCCTCCGTGACGCCCATGTCATAGGCGGTTTGGAAGATGGAGCAGAAGTCCACACGCGACGCCATGTTCACGAAGGCCTGGTTGGCGGACAGGCCCGTCGCGCGCACGACGTTCATGGAGCCGGTCTTGCCTGCGAGGTCGTTGACCTGGTAGCCCTCAGTGGTGATGGCGCGGCCATCACACTTGAAGGATCCGTTGGGGTAGAACGTGTTGTTCGAACCTACGGTCTCGTATGCCGAGTGGCCTTCCTTGAACCACTCCAGGAGGGTGAACACCTTGAAGGTCGAACCAACCTGGAAGTTGCCGTCGGCCGAGTAGTTCGCCATCGTCTGGCCGCTCTCGATGCCGTACGTCGTGTTCTGAGCCATCGCGAGGACCTTGCCGGTGCGCGGATCCAGGGAGACAATCGCGTCGTTCAGGCCGGACGCGTCGCCGACGGGAATCGCGTTCGTCAGGGACGCGTAGGCTGCGCTCTGCTTCGCCGGGTCCAGCGTGGTGCGAATGGTGATGCCCTGCGTCTTGAGCAGGCGCTCGCGCTCGATGCGCGTGGAGCCGAAAGCCGGATCCTCCAGGAACTGCGACAGGACGTAGTCACAGAAGTAAGCCTGCGCGGACGGCGCGCCGGAGCAGCCCTCGGAGGACACCGTCGGATGCAGCATCGACTCGACGCTCGTGGCGACGCCCTGGTCGTACTCCTCCTGCGTGATGACACCCTGCTCGAGCATCGTGGCCAGGACCGTGTCGCGGCGTTCCTGGGCGGCCTCGGGGTGGGTCAGCGGATCGTACTGGACGGGGGACTGAACGAGGCCAGCGAGGAGCGCGGCCTCCAGGTAGTTCAGCTCCGACGCGGACTTGGAGAAGTATCGCTGCGAGGCGGCCTCGACACCGTAGGTGATGGGGCCGAAGGGGGCGATGTTGAGGTAACCCGTGAGGATTTCGTCCTTCGACTGGGTCTTCTCCAATGCCAGCGCGTACTTGATTTCGCGCAGCTTACGCTCGGTGGTCTGCTCGGTCGCCGCGCTCACCTGATCCGCGTCGCCCTCGAGGTAGCCGCGCTCGGCCAGCGAGTTACGCACGTACTGCTGGGTGATCGTGGACGCGCCCTGGCGTCCGCTGTCGCCCAGGTTGGAGACCAGCGCGCGCGCAATGCCGGTGGCGTCAACGCCGTTGTGCTCGTAGAAGCGCTTGTCCTCAATCGCCACGATCGCCTTCTTCATGACGTCAGCGATGTTGGCGCTGGGCACAACGATGCGCTGCTTGTCGTAGAAGTGCGCGATCACGGCGCCAGACGAATCCAGCAGCTGGGACTCCTCGGCGGGAGCCACCGTCTGCAGATCACCGGGCAGCTCGTTGAAGACGGACGGAACCGACTTCGCGACGAGCGCGGTGGGGCCGGCGACGGGGACAAGCATGCCTGCCCCGACGACGCCCATGAGCGCGGACACGCTCAGGAACGCCAGCAGCAGCGCGAGCAGCTGGGCCGGACGGACAGCGCGAGAGTGAGAGTGCGACATATTCCTAGCTTACGTGGCGGCGTGCTCATCTGGCGTTTGGCGACGCGTGAGAATTGCCTGATGAGTCACGCCTGGCGGCCTTGATCGTGGTCGCAGCGTTTGCACCCACAATCGTATGTGTGTATGGTCACAGGAAGGGCTCGAAATACAGTGAAGTGGAGTTCCACGATGTCAACGCAAGGCGACGACCAGAGCTGGGTCGCTCGCGCACTCTGCGCGTCCATCGAACCGGACGTGCTGTTCGTGCAGGGTGCGTCTCAGCGTCAGGTTCGTATGCGCTGCTATGAGTGCGAGGTTCGCCTCGAATGCCTCGCCGACGCGCTTGAGTCCGAAGCTAACTACGGCGTGTGGGGCGGGCTGACAGAGCGGGAGCGCCGCGCGATTTTGCGCCACTATCCGCACGCGGAAAACTGGTTGGAGTGGCTGCGCACCTCCGACGAGTCCCTCGCGCGCGAGCTGCGCAGTCCTCACGTCCCTAAGGTTCTGTCCTTTGTTCGCCCGCAGATGGCAGGTAGGATGGAAGCATGACTAAATGGGAATACTCCACGATTCCGCTGCTCACGCACGCGACGAAAGCAATCCTCGACCAGTGGGGCGCCGACGGGTGGGAACTCGTCCAGGTGATCCCCGGCCCCACGGGCTCGGAGAACCTGGTGGCTTACCTCAAGCGTCCGATTGAGGAAGCTCCCGCCGTTCAGAACTGACGCGCAGTATCCGCGCGCAGACAATCGAATACGACGAGGCCGTGGCTGGCGCGTGCGTTGACCGCACGCGGGCTGCGGCCTCGTTTGTATTGAGGGCAAAGAGCTTGGGCCCGGCACCAGTGGTGCCGGGCCCAAGCCGTGATGAGGTCAGCGAGCGCGACGCGCCAGGCGATCAACGTCGAGGAGGGTCACAGCGCGACCTTCCAGACGGATCCAGCCGCGCGACACGAAGTCGGCCAGAGACTTGTTGACGGTCTCGCGGGAGGCGCCGACCAGCTGGGCGAGCTCTTCCTGCGTGAGGTCGTGGGGGACGTGGACGCCCTTATCGGTCGCGGTGCCGAAGCGGTCCGCAAGGTCCAGGAGGGCCTTGGCAACGCGGCCGGGAACGTCGGAGAATACGAGATCCGAGAGGGACTCGTTGGTGCGGCGCAGGCGCTGCGCGAGGGCGCGCAGCATGTGCTTGGCCAGCGTGGGGTTGGTGTCGAGCACGTGCATGAGATCCTCGTGCTCGAGGTAGAGGAGGGATGCCGGGGAAACGGCGGTCGCAGTGGTCGAGCGCGGGCCCGGATCGAAGAGCGTGAGCTCACCGATGATCTCTCCGGGGCCCAGGACTGCGAGCAGGGACTCGCGGCCGTCGCTGGAGGTGTGGCCGAGCTTTACCTTGCCCTCGGTCACGATGTAGAGGCGATCGCCGAGATCGCCTTCGTCGAAGAGAGTCTCTCCGCGACGCAGGGTGGTATGACCCATCTTCTGCTGGAGGGACACCTGCTGTGCATCATCAAGGCCACCGAACAGCGGCACCTGGCTGATGAAGTTTCCGTCACCGATCATTGTGCGGAGCTCCTTCCGCTCGTGCCCGATTGCTCGGGCGTTCCGATTTGGACTGCGCAGTGGTTCCCATACGTAATACCGCTCACGAGGAGGTACCGCGCATCACACCATTATGCCCTATCTATCAGGTGAAACACGTTTCATTTCGCGATTTGTGTGAGCTGTCTAATGAAAAATGCGCTATTTAGCGTGTGCTAAAGCGTGTTCTGACAGAGCATCAGCCACCGCCTGGGGAGCCTCCTCGGGGAGGAAGTGGCCGGCCTCGCGAATGACGATCTGCGTGAGCGGCGCATCCACGAACTGGGCGTCGGCCGCGTGATCCAGCGTCGACCAGGCGCCATCATCGCGCCCGACCAGCGAGAGAACGGGCACGCGCAGCGGCTCGGCCAGGATGCGGCGCTCCTCGCGCGAGATCTTGCGCGTGGCGCCGAGGCCCCGCAGCGCGGTGTGCGCAGCGAAGGGGCGACGCAGCGCGGCCCGGTACGTTCCTGACTGGGAGACGAGGCCATCCACGTTCCCCGGCGAGGCCCACGCGCGGTAGACGGTCGTCACGAGCGAGCCGGAACGCAGGGCCCGTTCGCGCCCTGTCGGCAGTGCGAGGCGCCCCTGGAGCACGCGTCCACCTGCCCACGGCACGCGTCCGATCACGGGCTGAACGCCGAGCGGATGAGGGGCCGACAGGACGGCCACCGACCGCAGCTCCAGGGGTGCGAGCGCGCCGATCATCCACGCGACCGTGCCCCCGATACCCATGCCAGCCACGGAGAAGGACGCGATGCCGAGGGCGCGCACGACGGCGATGACATCGTTCGCCATCTGGGTGAGGTCGCAGTCCCCGCGGGTCAGGTCGGAGGTGCCAAAGCCTCGTAAATCAAGGGCGAACACGCGCGACGTCGACTCGGCGAGGGCGGGCAGAACGTCGCGCCATGCCCACCAGTGCTCGGGGAAACCGTGGAGAAGGACGAGCGCGTGGTCCATGCCCTCGCCCATGTCGGCGACGTGGAATGCGGCGCCGCCAGCGCTCACGTGCCGGTGAGTCCAGGGACCCTCGAGCTCGATCGCGCTGGCGGGAATCAGAGTCTTCACTTGCGGGCCGCGTCCTTTGCTGCCTTCTTGCGTGCGCGCTTGGAGTAGAAGGCGCCCGCCGGGTTCGTGGCCTCGATCGAGGTACGCAGGGCCTCCTCGTCGCGGCCGGTGCGGCGCGCCGCGTGCGACACGTACGCCAGACCCAGGAGCGCCACGCCCAGCAGGACGAAACGGCCCGAGTAGCCGGAGGCCTGCAGGTGGTGCGTCAGGTTTGCGCCCAGGGAACCCGTGCCTGTCAGCGCGGTTAGTGCGGCCAGCGCCGACGTAGCCGTGATACCGGGGGCCATGACCCACGGCAGGCCAACGATCAGGGTGCCCAGGCCCATCAGCCAGGCGCCCAGCGAGGAGCGGCGCGCCACCACGAACAGGATCGCAGCAATGATGACCGAGCCCAGCAGCTCGCCGAGCGCCAGCATCGAGGCGACACCCGTGTACATGGGCGCGGCGTCAGCCAGCGTCATGCGCGCGCCAGCGTCGGCGGCCAGGTACCAGCCGACCGGCGTGAGAATGAGGAACAGCAGGAACGAGAGCCAGTGCGCGCCCGTCCGCGAGGGCATCTCCGTGATCTGAGGAGCCGCGGAGAAGAGCTCGTCGTCCAGTCGCCCGGAGTCCGACTTGTCGCCGCGGGAGGCGGTCGACGCGATCGCGGCCAGGGTCGCGGCCTCGGCGTCCTCGTTGCCTTCACCCAGCAGGGAACGGCGGCGCGGGCGCGCCTCCTCGGCGGCGTCCTGGTCCGCGAAGGAGTACGAGGCCCGAGCCTCCTGGGTCGGCAGCTGCGCCGTCGGCTCGGTGAAGGGGGCGGGCGCCTCGGCGGGCTGGTCGAGCTTGGCGGAAGGCTCGTCGGTTGTGTTCGACGAGGCCGGGGCGGCCTGCTCAGTGGGCGCGAGTGCGGGGATCGACGGGGTCGTCGCCTCGTCGTCACCGAAGATCATCGATCGGCGCGAGGCGAGCGGGTGCTCGGCCGCCGCACCGCCGACGGCCGAGGTGGTTTCCCCGGCCTGGTCCGCGTCCTTGGCCTCGTCGGTGGATTCGCGCGCGAAACCATCCGCAGAATCGGCGCCGGAATCGTCGTTGGAGTCGGCGGCCTCGGTGGGTTCCGCGGACTTGGCAGACTCCTCGGAATCAGCGGGCTCCTCGGCCTTCGTGACTGCCTCATCCAGGTTCAGGCCTAGCGCTGCGGCAGCCTGCGCGGGCGTCATCACGGGGGCGAGCGCGGGCTCCGGATCCTCGGTCACGTCCTCGGTCGCCTCGTCTGCGGCGTCCTCGTCTGCGGAGGAGAGGAGGGAAGCAAAGGGATTCTCGGCTTCTTCCGCCTGGTCCGCGGAGGCCTTGGGCTGCTCGCCCTCCTCGTTCGACGAGGCGGGGGTGGGCTCGTCGGAGGCGGTGTCCTCTGCGGGAGCCTGCTCCTCGGTCGCGTCCTCAGCGGGGGTCTCCTCAGCGGGGGCCTCGTCGGTAGTCTCGGGCTCATCGGTCGCCTCTGCGGACGGCGCGTCGGCCTCGGCAGACTCATCGGCACCCTGGTCGGCGACCGGAGCCTGGGCGGGGGGCTCCTGCTCGGCCTGCTCCTGCTCGGGGGCGGAGCCGGCCTCGTCCGTGGTGGACACGACCGGGAGGTCGCCCTCGGGGGCGGTCACGACGGGCAGCTCGCCCGTGGAAATCTTGTCCTCGATCGTGGGCTTGAGCGGGGCAGCAGCCGGAACGCGTCCCGTCAGGCCGCCGATTGCGACCGACTCGATCTCGCCCGTGTGGATGGGCTCACTGGACTCGCCGATGATCGCCGACGCGTCGGAATCTTCGCCCGGCAGCTCGATCTCCTCGCCGGTAAGCACCACGTTCTCGCGGTCCTCCTCGGCGCGGTCGCGCTGGACGTCAAACTCGTTCTCGGACATGCTTCCTCCTTATACCTGCCCACATATTACGGTCCGTTAGACCGCTTGCGCGCATTAGGCCTCGGCAGGCCCCTCATTCGTCGATGCGGCCTGCGACGCATCGAGGTTCTTCAACGCGCGCATCCGCGCCCACAGAACCCCCATCGACGCGCAGCCCGTCGCCATCCCCAGGGCCGCCAGGGGAGGAGCGGCGAGCGAAAACTTCGTGATGATCGACGAACCGGGAACGATCACGTTGCCCGTCAGCGACGCCCACACCGGCAAGACCACGTAGCTCGGCAGTACGAGAATCGCCCACGTCGCGATCTGCGTGCCCGTGATCGACCAGCGGGCGTTCACCGCCAAAACGGCGAAGGCCAGGCCCGAACCGAGGGCGAACAGCGGAGCGAGGGTGTGGCCCTCGAGGATTCCCTCCAGGCCCATCGCCGCGACGTTCGTCGAATCCGAGGGCGCCGCCCCCACCATCAGCACGCCCGCGGCGATCGCGGCCGGGAGCGCGACCGTCGTGCCGAACGCGTGACGGTGCACGCGCGCGAGAGGCATACGCGTGTCCTTGCCCGCGCGCACCCGCACAGACTTGATCGTCAGCGCACACGCGCCGAGTATGAGGGAGAGGCACACCGGGTACATGCACCACAGGACGCCGGCGAGCATGTCTTCGCGGCCCACCGACGACTTCATGAGCAGCGGCAGGCGCGCCACGCCCAGGAACTGCGCGGCCCCCACGACGAGCGACCACACGAAAGTGACGACCATGCCCGCGCTCGACTCCTCGCAGTTGAGCGCGATGAGGGCGAGCAGCAGCGACGCGAGCGCCATGCCGATGAGGCCCTCCACCGAGGCGAGCGGCTGACCGACGGCGGCCAGCGCCTGCACGTCGACCATCGACGACCCCAGGAACACCAGGGCGACCGGCGCGAAAACGAATGCGAACAGCCCCGAGCGCAGGCGCGCGGAGAAGTTTCGATGCTGCAAAAGCGTCATGCCCCTAGTGTAGAGGGGTGAGTATCGAAGCCCTCGTTGACCCCGCGCCCGCCGTGCTGCGGGCGGCTGCCGCCCGTCCCGACGTCGCCTCGGCCATGAACGAGGCGCACGCCGCGCTCGCTGATCTGCGTTTCAGTGAGGGACTGCGCCGAGGCTGGGAGGAGGCCCGCGCCGAGGCCGCAGTCCGCGAGGCTGCCGCCCTGTCCATCATCGAGGGCGCCCGCACGAGCGTCGACGACGTGCGCGCCGCGTCCATGGGAGACGAGGGCGGGCCTGCATCCGATCCGGGGGCTGCCCTCGCCCTGGGGATTTGGCGCTCGCAGTGGAACCTCGCTTCACGTTTCCCCGCCCTGAACACGCGTTCCCAGGGCGGTGCGTGCGTCGCCCCGACACCCCTTCCGGCGCTGATTGCGGGGCTGCATCGGGATGCCTGTTCCGGTCTCGTGGCCTCCGGCCTCGCCCAGGCGAACGCCGTCGCCCTGCCCACCGATCCTGCTCTGCTCGCACCCGCCCTCGCCTATGCGCGCAGCGATGCCCCCGCCCTCGCCGTCGCCGCCGCGCTCACCGCCCACTTCCGTTTCCGGCGCGTCTTCGCCCCGGCCTCGTCTGTCGTGGGAAGCGGCCTGGCGCGGTGGATCCTCGTCACGCGCGGCGTCGACCCGACCGGCGTGTGCGTGCCGAGCGCCTACGACGCGCTGGATCCCGCGCGCGCGGGGCGTGAGCTCGCCGGGTGGGTGAGCGCCGATGAGGCCGGCCTGGCCAGGTGGATCACCCACTACTGCGCGGGGATCGTCTACGGGGCGCGGGTGGGGCGCGACGTCGCCCGCCACGTGCAGGCGGGCCGGCTCTCCTAAATCTGCTCGATCCGCGCGATCCGTCCGATCTGCGCGCCGTGTCAGCGGCGCAGGAGCGCGCAGGCCGCCGCACCCACGGCGACGCCAGCAATGAAGGGAAGCGCGACCTTCGCGGGGGTTGGGACCTCGCGCGGCAACACGCGCACCGTGGACGTGAAGGTGAGCGTGGGCCAGCCCTCGCGCTGCGCCATGTCGCGCAGGCCCCGGTCCGGGTTGACCGCGTAGGGGTGGCCGACGAGGCGCAGGAGCGGCGCGTCCGACACCGAATCCGAGTACGCCGAGCACTCCGACAGGTCCCATCCGCGCGCGCGAGCCAGGGCCTCGCAGGCGTCCGCCTTGCCCTGCGCCTGGTTAAAGTGCGTGATCTCGCCCGTGAAACACCCGTCCTCGTCGACGGCCGCCCGCGAGGCGAGGACCTCATCCGCCCCCAGCATGTGGGCGATCGGGCGCACCACCTGCTCGACCGAGGCCGACGCGATGACGACGACGTCGCCCGCGCGCTTGTGCTGCTCGATGCGCGCGAGAGCCTGCGCGTAGCAGACGGGCTGGATCGTGCGTTCAAGCGCGTCCTCGACCGTGGCCTCGAGGAATGCGGCGTTCCAGCCGCGTCCCATGCGCCCCAGCGCCTGCGCCATCTGCTCCATGCGCGACTCGTCGGCCCCCGTGAGCAGGTAGGGCAGCTGCACGAGGACGGAGGTGATCGCGGTGCGACGGTTCATGAGCCCGGCCTCGATGAACGGTCCCGAGAGCGCCACGTTCGAGGACGTGTCGAGAATCGTCTTATCCAGGTCGAAAAAGGCCGCGCGTACCATGCGTCTACTCCAGCGTTGGCTCAATCCACAGGGTCCTCCGTCGGGCCCCTTCTATGCACAGGGTGGCATTTCGGGTCTGCGTTGTCCACAGGGGCACGCGCGTGGGTGGACGGGAGGGTTCCCTCAGGCGCAGCGTAGCTGCATGGAAACCCATGATGAGACGCGCGATGTCGCGAATCGGGGGCCCGTCGCCCTCGTCGGCCTCGCCCCGCCCGACCTGGAGTGCGCCCGCGACGCGGTGGAACTCGCCGGGGCGCGGGTGTGCTCGAACCCGGCCCGCGCGCTGCTGGTCCTCGCCTCGCCGGGCGCGCCCGTGCCCGTCGGCGTGCCCTGCGTGCGCGTCGGGGGAGAGGGGCAGGTGAGTCTGCCCGGGGACACGGCCCTCCTCGTCTCCCTCATCGCCGAGGCCTGCCACCGGTGGGCGACGCCCGGCGCGGTGTGGGTGGTCGCCGGGATCTGCGGCGGGGTGGGCACGACGAGCGTCGTGCGACTGCTGGCCCGCGAGTATGCGCGGCGCCGCGGTTTGCGCGAATGCTGGCGGCGCAGGGCAAAGCATCGTGAACGCGGGCGGGCGCGAGGCGTGGTCGTCGTTGACGCCTCCGGGTCTGTGCCCGGGTTTGCTCGCGCCCCCGAGTGCGATGTCCCCGGCGTGCGGTGGGCGGACCTCGACCCGGGGGAAGACTGCTACCTGCCGTCGCTGCGCGATCACCTGCCCACCCTGGGCGGGGTGCGGGCCCTCGTCGGGGACGCGCGCGGCGGTGCCAGCGCGGACGACCCGCGCGTCGCCGCCGCCTGCCGGTCCCTGCACGCTCCCCTCATCGTGGACGCGGGACGCTGGGATGACCGGGCTGCGCGCTGCGCGTCCGCCGTTCACGCGAACGCTCTCGTCCTCGTGACGCGCCGGGACCTGGAGGGTGCCGCGGCGATGGCCGCGAGCCTCGCCTGTCATCCTCCGCCGTGCCCCGCGATCACGCTTGTGTCGGCTGGTCGCGGTAGGCGTAGCCCCGGGCTGTCCGCGTGTGCGCCGCGCCCGATCCTGCGCGCGCCGACGCGACCGGGCCGGGATCTGCGTGCTCTCCGCCGGGCCCTCGCCTCCCTCGAGCCGACGCCCCTGCGCGGGCGTTCCCTCGCCCGCGACGAGACTGTGCGCCTGGAGGTGGCCCGTGCGTAGCGCCCTGCGACTCCTCGCCCGCGGCACGCCGCCCGCCGGGGCGATCGCCGACACGTCTCGACCCGGCTGCGGCGCACGCGAGGCCGCCGACGCCCTCGAGACCCTGTACGCCCGGCAGCGCGGGATGGACCCGCCCCTCGCTCGCCTCATCGACGACCCGGGCATCACCGACGTGCTCATCAACGGTTCCCGCGCGTGGGTCGATCGGGGAGGCGGACTCGCGCGCGTCGACGTCGGCATCCACGATGAGGCCGACGCCCGCCACGCCGCGATACGGCTGGCGAGCGCGTGCGGGGCGCGCCTCGACGACGCCAGCCCCATCGCCGACGGCACCCTGCCCGGGGGCGTCCGCCTGCACGCGGTCCTGCCACCCGTCTCCGGGTCGGGAACGCTCATCTCCCTGCGCGTGCTCGGCACGCGTCGGCTGGGCGTCGGGGACCTCATCGCGCGCGGCACCCTGCCGGGCGCCCTCGGCCCGCTCCTGCGAGCGCTCGTCGCCTCGCGCGCCAACGTCCTCGTCTCCGGCGCCACCGGCAGTGGCAAAACGACCCTCCTGAGCGCCGCCCTCTCCCTCGTCCCCTCCAGCGAGCGCATCGTGTGCATCGAGGAGGTCGCCGAGGTCGCCCCCGCCCACCCGCACTGCGTCCACCTCCTCGAACGCAAGCCAAACGTCGAGGGGCGAGGTGCCGTCACCCTGTCCGACCTCGTGCGCGCGGCTATGCGCATGCGCCCCGACCGCCTCGTCCTGGGAGAGTGCCGAGGCCCCGAAGTGCGCGACGTCCTGACCGCCCTCAACACGGGACACGACGGCGGCTGGGCGACCATCCACGCGAACGGGACGCGAGAGGTGCCCGCGCGTCTGGCTGCCCTCGGAGCGCTCGCCGGCATGGGCGAGGAAGCCGTCGCCGCCCAGGCCGCCAGCGCCCTCGACGCCGTCCTCCACATGCGACGATCCCCCTGCGGGCACCGCTGGGTATCCGAGGTCGGGGTGCTGACGCGCGCTCGCGGCCCGCTCGAGTGCGCGGTCGCGCTCAGCGCCACAGCCTCCGGACAGGTGACCACTCACGAGGCCTGGTCGTCCCTGGCTCGAAAGGTCGGACTATGAGGTGGGGTGCCGGTTGGATGGCCGTTCTCGGTGGCGGTCGCGACGTCGTGGAGCGCTCGGCCGATCGCGCGCTTGCGTGCGTGCTCGTGCTGTGCGCGCTCATGCTGGTGTCTCGTGCGCTCGCGGCCGTCGTACGTGGCGTGCACGAGCGTCGCGTTGTGCGCGCGTGGATGCGCCCTGCCGGTTCTCGTCAATCTGCCGAACGCGCGTGGATGCGCCGCCTGCGCAGACGCCTAGGCAGGGGAGAAAGCGGGAGGCATCGAGGGCGCGCCTGCGGCGTGCCTCAGGCGCGCGAGCTCTCCCTCCTGGTCGCCGAGGTGGCGACGCGGCTGCGCGCGGGAGCGCCGACGCGGCGAGCCTGGTCGGACTCCCTCGCGCGCATCGGCGCGGGCGGAATCGTGCCTGAAAGCGCGTCCTACCCGCCCATCCTCGACGAATGGGCGCGAGAGCCGCCGCGGTGGGAGCTCTCCTTGCACGCCCGGGCCCCAGACGCGGCCGCTCGTCGCACCGCCGCCTCCGTCGCCCTGGCCTGCCGATTCAGCCACGGCCTCGGCGCGCCCATGGCCGACATCCTCGACGCCATCGGGGACAGTATCGATGACGCCCAGGCCGTCGCGGAAGCGCGCCGCGTCGCCTCCGCCGGTCCCCTCATGTCCGCGCGAGTCCTCGCCGCGCTTCCCCTCGTCGGAATCGTGAGCGCGCTCGCCCTGGGTGCCTCGCCCTGGCAGTTCTACACGGGAGTGACCGTCGGGAGAATCTGTGCGCTGCTTGGCGCGGCCGCCTGGGTGGTCGGCATCGCCTTGTGCCGCCGGATCCTCGCGAGGGCCCGATCTGTCGACGAGGACACTGACCCCGCCCTGGCCTGCGACCTCGTCGCCGCCGGCCTGGCCTGTGGGGCCGCGATCCCGCGCGTCCTCGACGCCCTGGCCGCTGCCTGCGCGCGAGAATCTCTCGCGTGGACGGCCCAGGCCCTGCGGCTCGGGGTGAGCTGGGCGGACGCGTGGGAGGAGACCCCCAAGTGGAGCATTCCCCTGCGCGATGCCCTCGAATCGTCCTGGACTAGCGGAAACGCGCCTGAGACGATGCTCGCTCGCAGCGCCTCGTGGGAACGCCGGGCCCGCCTGGCCGACGCCAAAACACGCGCCGAAGAACTCAGCGTCCGACTCGTCGGGCCGCTCGGCGTCTGCTTCCTCCCCGCATTCCTCGCGCTCGGGATTGCGCCCCTGCTCGCCACCCTCACCGGTGGCCTCGACATGTAGGCGTTATCCACAGGGCTCGTCGGTGTGCACGAGTTATCCACAGGGGTCTTCGGCGTGCCTGAGTTATCCACAGAGGTCCGAATCCGCGTGGAATCGGGGCAGGTGTGGCGCGCACACTGGCCGCACGCGTCGATAGGCGCGCAGACGAAAGGACAGATCAATGATGATTATCGACAGAATCGAATCCGCGGCCACGCGCGCTCAGCTCCGCGCGTTGAGCGCCCTGCAGGACGCGGCCCATCACATGACGGTGGGGCGGGGCGGGGACGCTCCCACAGACCCCGCTGACCCGGAAGAGGGGGCCACCACCGTGGAGTACGCAATCGGGACCATCGCGGCCGCGGGATTTGCGGGACTCCTCATCGTGATCCTCAAATCGGACACCGTGCGCGCCGCCCTGGAGTCCATCATCCAGGAGGCGCTGAACACCCGATGAAGAGCTGCGACCACGGGTACGTCACCGTCGAACACGCCATCGGATTCCTCGCCGTCACGGCCGTCATCGGCGTCATTGTCGCGGTCGCCCAGGCCGGGATGACGGGGGCATCCCTGTGCCAGGCGGTGCGCGAGGGGGCGAGGGCCGCCTCGATCGGGCAGGGGGATCCGCAGGCGGCGGCCTCGGCCGCGTACGCCCCCGGCTCCTACGCGGTTGCGCGCTCCGGCGGGTGGGTGAGCGTCACCGGCACGGCCCCCTACCGCGGCGCCGCCGGTTGGGTTGGGGGCGTGGCTCGATGCTCGGTGACCACTATCGACGAGGGGGCACTGCCGTGATTCACGAACAAGGGGTGGCGGCCGCCCCCGATACCGATCCCGAGCGCGCGGGCGATCTCCGTGCGCTCACCGGAGAGGAAGGATCGGGCACCATCAACTCCGTGGCCCTGATCGTCCTCGCGCTCGCGCTCGCGGTGGTACTCGGCGGGGTGGGTGCCGCGCACCGCGAGCGGGCGCGCCTGCAGGCCGTCGCCGACCTGGCGGCCTTAGCGGGGGCCGAAGAATCGGCAACGGCGCCCTGGGAGGACGTGGGAGGACGGCCATGCGTGGCGGCCTCCTCCGTCGCTGCGGAGAACGGAGTAGAGATCGAGTCTTGCGAGGTGCGCGACAGCGATTGCCTCGTCGTTGCCAGTCAGAGCATCAGAATCGCTGGAATATCAACGATTGTGCGTGCGAAGGCGCGAGCCGGACCGGAGCGGTGAAAAATTCTCAGGAAATTGCCAGCTTCGTTCAATGGTTCCCACAGGTGGAGTCCGTACATTAATAGTCATCAAGCCAAGGGCGACACCCACCAAGGGTGAGCCGAGAAAGGGAGCGCATCGGAAGACTTGCACTGTGTTGATGGGATACTCGAAGGGGTCGGCCTCAGGGCCGGCCCCTTCGAGTTTGTGCTGTTGGCTTACTTGCGGGTTAAAGGACAAAACGTGTTGGTTTTGTGGTGACTTTTCGGGTTAAAGGACAAAAAGAGTTGGTCTGAGCCCGACCTTTCGGCTTTGCGGTGCGAGAAAGTCTGGTTCAAAGTTGTTGGGGGCCAACTTTGAGGGTGGACAAAATGTGTTGGTGAAACGTCGACTTTTCGGCTTTGTGGTGCGGGAGAGTGGGCGTCAAAGTTGGTACTGGCAGATTCGGTGAGTGAACATCTCGAAATGCGATTCCTGTGGCAGGAAGCTGATCCGGTACGGACTGTCGAAATCGGGCAAGCAGAGGTGGCATTGCACCTCGTGCCACTCAACTGGCGTGCAGCGGATTGATACCTCGGCCAAGCACCTGGGTGAGTTTCTTGCCTGGCTGCTCAGCGGTAATCGGCAGGCGGATATGCCAGG
>NZ_JAPWAD010000011.1:0-78592 GCF_041432695.1 Pauljensenia sp. 27098_8_83
GGGCCTGGCTGCGGTGCCCGTGGGTGGCGACAGGGCCTGGCCGGACATCGAGCCGACGCGCCGAGCGAAGCTCGCGTGTGGCGATCTCGCGGGCGGGCCGCCGCCCACGGGCACACCAAGCAGCCCGGCCCAACGGGCACACCAAGCAGCCCGGCCCAACGGGAGGGCCGCCGCCCACGAGCACACCAGGCCCCACTGGTGTGGAGGGTGCCGGAGGGACCGGAGGGCACGGGCGGGCTTCGAGGCGCGGCACCGAACGAAGTGAGGATGCCTAGCCTCGCGGGCGGCCGGGACCTCCGGCGCCCGGAACACCCGTGGGGCCGCAACACCACCGGCACCAACAACGTAACGAGGCCGCGACCGGTTTCCCGGCCACGGCCTCGCCACTCAGTCAGCGCCGATCAGAAAGACGGCACCGCGCGGATCGGCACCGCGCTCATCAAAGCAACGGTGCCACCAGCGATCAGGCGGTCATGTCCACGTGATCCTCGACCGCGGCGCGGCCAGCCTCGAGGCGGGCGACGGGGACGCGGAACGGGGAGCAGGACACGTAGTCCAGGCCCACGCCATGGAAGAAGTGGATCGACTGCGGGTCGCCACCGTGCTCGCCACACACGCCGAGCTTGATGTTCGGCTTGGTGGAGCGGGCACGGCGCACGCCTTCGGAGACCAGGGTGCCCACGCCGTGGACGTCGATGGACTCGAAGGGGGAGACGCCGAAGATGCCGGCCTCGATGTACTGCGGGAAGAACACGCCTTCGACGTCGTCGCGCGAGAAGCCCCACACGGTCTGCGTCAGGTCGTTGGTGCCGAAGGAGAAGAAGTCCGCTTCCTCGGCGAGGTCCTCGGCCGTCATGGCGGCGCGCGGCAGCTCGATCATGGCGCCGATGGAGACGCCGGACAGGTCGACGCCGCGGGAGGAGGCGACGGAGGCGATGATACCTTCGGCCTCTTCGCGCACGAGCTGGAGCTCACGCACGGAGCCGACGAGCGGAACCATGATCTCGGGGCGCGGGTCGAGGCCGCGGCCCACGAGCTGCGCAGCCGCCTCGCACAGGGCGCGCATCTGCAGGGCGAACAGGCCGGGCAGGTAGATGCCCAGGCGCACGCCGCGCAGGCCGAGCATGGGGTTCTGCTCGTGCATGCGGCGAACCTCGACGAGCATGGCCTCGTCGGCGGGGTCGAGGGTGCCGGTGGCCTTGCCGACGGCGACCTTGGTCTCCAGCTCGATGAGGGCGGGCATGAACTCGTGGAGCGGCGGGTCGATGAGGCGCACGGTCATGGACTTGCCGTCCATGACCTCGAGCATCTCGAGGAAGTCCTGCTTCTGCAGCTTCTCGAGCTCGTCGAAGGCAGCCTGGCGCTCCTCGGACTCGGGGGCGGAGAGGATGGCGCGCTCGACGAGCGGGCGGCGCTCACCCAGGAACATGTGCTCGGTGCGGCACAGGCCGATGCCCTCGGCACCGAATTCGATGGCGCGCTTGGAGTCGAGGGGGGTGTCGGCGTTGGCGCGCACGCGCAGGCGGCGGACCTTGTCGGCGTGGGACAGGAGCTTGTCGACGGCTTCGACGAGCTCGCGGGTGCCCGCGTCGTCGCCGGCGGCGGCGAGGCCGGCCTCAAGGCCCTCGGCGAGGTAGGTGGTGACGGGCGAGTCGGTCACGGGGACCTCGCCGCGGAAGATTTCGCCGGTCTGGCCGTCGATGGCGATGGTGTCGTCGGCGGTCAGGACGAGGTCACCGATGGTGACGGTGCCGGCGGCTTCGTCGATAACGAGGGACTCGGCACCACACACGCAGGTCTTGCCCATGCCGCGGGCGACGACGGCGGCGTGCGAGGTCTTACCGCCGCGCGCGGTGAGGACGCCCTCGGCGGCGACCATGCCGGGCAGGTCGTCGGGGTTGGTCTCGCGGCGCACGAGGACGGTCTTGACGCCTTCGCTGGCGGCTTCAATGGCCTGGGCGTTGTTGAAGGCGATCTTGCCGACGGCGGCACCCGGGGAGGCGGCCATGCCGCGAGCGATGAGGTCCTTGTCGGCCTTCGCGTCGAACTGGGGGAACATCAGCTGGGTGAGCTGGTCGCCGGTGACGCGGCCCAGGGCCTCGTCGCGGGTGATGAGCTTTTCGCCGAGGAGCTGGGTGGCGATACGGAACGCGGCGGCCGCGGTGCGCTTGCCGACGCGGGTCTGGAGCATCCACAGCTTGCCGCGCTCGATCGTGAACTCGATGTCGCACATGTCGCGGTAGTGGGTCTCAAGCTTGCGCATGATGGCGCGCAGCTCGTCGTAAACGGGCTTGTTGATGCGCTCGAGGTCGGACAGGGCCAGCGTGTTGCGGATGCCGGCGACGACATCCTCGCCCTGCGCGTTCTCCAGGTAGTCGCCGTAGACGCCGGAGTGGCCGGAGGAGGGGTCGCGGGTGAAGCACACGCCGGTGCCGGAGTTTTCACCCATGTTGCCGAACACCATGGTGCAGATGTTGACGGCGGTGCCCAGGTCGTGGGGGATGCGTTCGCGGCGGCGGTAGATGCGGGCGCGCTCGGTGTTCCAGGAGCGGAACACGGCTTCGATGCCCATGTCCATCTGGGTGCGGGGGTCCTGCGGGAAGTCGTGGCCGGTCTGTTCCTTGACGATGCCCTTGAAGGTTTCGACGAGGCCCTTGAGGTCCTCGGCGTTCAGCTCGGTGTCGCCCTTCACGCCGCGCGCGGCCTTGAGGTCGTCGAGGGCGTCGGAGAAGAGGTCGCCGTCGATGTCGAGGACGGTCTTGCCAAACATCTGGATGAGGCGGCGGTAGGAGTCCCACGCGAAGCGCTCGTTACCGCTAACGGCCGCGAGGCCGAGGACCGACTCATCGTTGAGGCCGATGTTCAGGACGGTTTCCATCATGCCGGGCATGGAGAACTTGGCGCCGCTTCGCACGGAGACGAGGAGCGGGTCGGAGGGGTCGCCCAGGTGGCGACCCATCTGGTCTTCGACGCCGCGCAGGGCGCGGGTGACCTCGGTGGCCAACGACTCGGGAACCGTGGAGTCCTTGAGGTATGCGCGGCATGCCTCGGTGGTGATCGTGAAGCCGGGGGGAACGGGCAGGCCGAGCTTCGTCATTTCGGCAAGGTTGGCTCCCTTTCCTCCGAGCAGGTCCTTCATAGACTTGTCACCCTCGGAGAAGTCGTACACATACTTGACCATCGTGGTCCTCAACTTCCGTGTTTGCGATGTCCGGCCCATCGACGGGCCGCTACCAGGGGTAAGAATACACGCTTCAAGGGACCTAGGTCACTTCGAGACGCCCCGCCGTATGATTGTTCTGACATTGACGAGGCCGGGGCAGCCACGCGCTCCCCCCTCCCCCTCGGAAAAGACAGAAAAATGCTGGTGGGGCAGGCCCGAAGGCCCGCCCCACCAGCATCAATGAGCGATGTCAGCGCACGCGGAACTCGATCGTGGTTCCCTCGCCGACGTCGATGAGGTCGCCGTCGTTCAGGGCGATCGTCACCATGGGGGTGACGTCTTGGAACGAGCCGTCGGCGTGACGTAGGACGGTGCCGTTCGCGCTGCCCAGGTCCATGAGGGCCCACGAGCCGGGCGTCGTCATCATGACGGCGCAGTGCGAACGGGAAATCTCGGTCTCGGGGCTGGGCACGCGCAGGACCGTGGCCACGGGGCGGCCGGTCAGCGCGCGGGCATCGGGGTCACGGCCGATGACGACGTCGCGGGAGACCTCGACGGGCACGGTGCCGCCGTGAATCAGGAAGGCGACGGGGGCCGCGGGGCCGGAGTTCGCGGGGGCGAGGCGCAGGATGGTCGCCTCAGTGTCGGTCTCGGCGCCCAGGCCAGCCAGGCCCTCGGCGCTCATGGCCTCGGGGATGGCGGGAGGCTCAGCGACGGGAGGCTCAGCAACAACCTCGGACGAGGCCGGGGTGCCGGACTCGCCGAAACCGCCCTGGCGCTCGGCGGACTCGGCCGTATCGACCGGCGGCTCCTCGGCGTCGGCGACGACGTAGAGCTCGCCGGAGGGCTGCTCGGGCTCCTTCGCGGGTGCCTCCTCGGGGGGCTCCTCGACGTGCTCGGCGGCGGCCTCGGGAACCTCCTTGGCGTCGGGGGTGCGCGAGGCGTGGCTCAGCGACACCGGACCGTTGCTGGTCGCGGCGAGGAACTGGGCCTCGACGGCGGCCAGGTCCACGGACGACGTGCGCGTGGAGGGTTCCGGCAGCTCCTCGCGGGCGTCGCGACGCGCGCGGCGCTCGTGGTCCGGAATGTCGGGGTTGATGAGGAAGCCCATCGTGTCGACGGGCATCGAGGCGAGGGCCTCGACCTCGTCGAGCGCACGGCCGATGCGGATCTCGCCAGCCTCGACGCGGTCGGCGGCGGGCACCATCCACGTGACCTCGTCGCCGTCAACGATCGTGGCCTCGAAGGTCTGCCACTCACCGGGGTCGAAGGGCCAGGCCCAGATCGGGTCGGTCCAGACCTGCTCGGTGATCTGGCCGGCGGCGCGCATGCGCAGCTGAATGCTGCCGAGGACCGTCAGGTAGGGCTGCTCGCCGGCGCAGTCGAGCAGGAGGGCGTCACCCTTCTCAGCCTGAACGTGGGACAGCCACGCCTGGGTGTCGGCGCGCCCCCACACCACGTCGGCCGCAGAGTCCGCGAAGTCGAGCGGAACCAGCGCCGCGCCGAGGGGACCCGTGACGAGCATCGCGCCCTGCCCGCGGCACAGGAAACGTCCAATCTGAAGCATCAGTTACTGCCTTCTCTACGAGGGACCCGGCGAGCGGTCTCAATCGACGCCGGACGTACTGGTTGAATCATCCGATTCATGACATTCGATGTCAATGTTACTCGTGATTTGGTTCCTGCGTAAACTACAACGGCGGTCGTATTGTCCCGTGTTCCCGTCTCCAGTGAGGCGCGCACGAGTCTGTCGGCCGTCCCCTGCGGACCGTCGCCGGCTGCAACAACCGCATGAATCTGCGAATCACTCAGGACGCCGTGCACCCCATCTGTACAGATGACGGCCCGATCGCCTTCTTCCAGCGGCATGATTGTGTAGTCCGCTTTCACACTTCCGGTCTGTCCGGCGCCCAGGGCCTTCGTCACAACATTCGCGGGAGGGATCACACGAGGCGCCCCGGAGGTGGCCGCGAGGTCGCGCGCCTCCTGCAGCGCCGAGTGATCGTGCGTGAGCTGGCGGATGCCACCGCCGCCCACGACATAGGCGCGCGAATCACCCACGTTAAATGAGAGCCAGTAGGGCCCCTCGGCGGTGCGCAGCACCATGAGCCCCGACAGGGTCGTGCCGGGCGCGCTCATCGGATTATCGGCGGGCGCCAGCGACGCCACCGCGTTAGCCGCCGCGTCGATCGCGACGGACAGATCCACCAGATCAACGGGGCGATTCCCGAGGCGGTCCGAGCTCAGAAACTCCTGCAGGGTAATAACGGCCTTCGACGAGGCCTGGGCCCCACCTAGGTGGCCACCCATTCCGTCGGCGACGGCGAAGACCGGAGGAACCGCCAGCCAGGAGTCCTCGTTCTCGGAGCGAACCGGACCGATATCGGTCGAGGCACCCCATCGAACTGCGGGCCGTTCCGCGTGTTCCTCTAGAGACATGAGCCTTCATCCTTTAGCTGCGTTGAGCGCGAGGGACTGCGCGCGATACTAACCATTTTACACCCGGCGTGACCAGGGTCTCGTCCGACAAGAGCAGAGAGCGGACGAAAAAAGCAAACCGACTGATCGTAGTACGTCACGGGGCCTCCACGCAGGCCTGCACCGGGTCGGACATGCGACCGGACGAGCGCGACACGGTCGTGATCTCGATGCAGTTCTGCCCGCTCGCACCGTCGACCGTCACGCTCGTCGACTCCACGCGACCGCGCGACGCCCCGGCAGCCCCCGAGCCCTCGTAGGCGTACAGGATATCCTGCGGCGAGGGCCCGTCGGGAGCGGTCCACGTCCAGGTGACCATTCCCTCGGAGTACTCCCCGGACAGGCCCGACACCTGCGGGGGAGCCGCGCCCAACGCGTCACCGGGAGCCGAGGAAGCACTCGTCGTCTCGGGTGCGGGAGAGATGCGCGTGAACGAGCCTTGGCCGCGCAGCATGCCGACGATCAGGCCGGCCGCGATCACCGCGGCCAGCAGCGCCAGGAGCACGCCGGTGACCGGTGACATCCCCTTTTTGGCCGCCGAGGGATCCTCGACGACGCGACGAGCCGAGACCTCGTCCGCGTCCCCGGATCGTTCGATCTTCCACGAGTCAGCAACCGCCTCGATGCCGCCGGAACCAGCCCCGCCCTCGAAGGAGTACGAGTTCGAGCGCAGGCGCGTCTTATCCGGATCGATGACGGGCGCACCGCGCAGGCGCGTCTTCTGGTCGCCCGCGGTGGGAGCCGAGGCCTTGGAACGCTTCTCCTTGATCTCCATCTCGGTGCGCGGCAGGCCCAGCTCCTTCTGGACGCGTTGCAGGCCCTGACCGAACTCCATCGCCGAGGGCGTACGCTCGGCCGGGTCGATCGTCATCGCGGCACGCAGCACGCGCTCCAACTCCGCCGGGGCATCCGCACGCCCGAGGCCGCGCATGCGCCCGCGCTGCACGCGGTTCGCGATCGACGCAGCCGAGTTGTCGCCGATCGGATCCTCGAAGGGGCTGCGCCCCGTCACGAAGGTCCACGTCGTCGCGGCGAGCGCCCACACGTCCTGCAGGGGCGAGGCCGGGGAGTTCACGTCCTGCTGCTCCGGGGGCGCCCACAGCACCGAGAAACCATCGAAGGCACCGACCTCGAGCTGACCCACCTTCGAGGCGACGCCGAAGTCCGCGAGCACCGGCTTGCCGTAGGAGTCCAGCATGATGTTCGACGGCTTAATGTCGCGATGCACGTAGCCCTGGCGGTGGAACATCTCCACGCCGCCGCTGATCTTAATCATCGTGTCGAGGGCCTTGTCGAGCGGCATCGGGCGCGCACGCACCTGCGTGAGCAGGTCCGCGACCGGGCAATACTCCATGATCAGGTACGCGCGACCGTCGGCCGTCGTCCCCACGCCGTGCAGCTCGACGACCGAGGGGTGGCCGGCGAGCAGCGTCATCGCGTCAGCCTCGCGGTGCAGTTCCTTCGTGCCGCGCTCATCGCCCTGGGTACGCACGACCTTGATGGCCACGTCGCGGCTCGGCAGCTCTTGACGGTAGAGGAAGACGTCGGCGAAGCCGCCCTGACCGAGCGGGCGCACCCATCGGAAGCCGGGAATATCAGGGCCCTTCAGGCCCGCGACCGGGGGCGTCAACGATCCTCCTCCTCATGCATCGTGCGTGCGATGGACGCGCTCAGGCGCAGCTTACGGCGCATGCGCAGGCTGCGCAGCGACAGCGCGCGGCGAATGCGCACGAAGAATCCGGCGCGCTTGCCCACCTGGGCGCGCAGGGCACCCACCTGCTCCCACGCGTCACGCGCGCGGTCTCGGGAGGCACCGTTGGACGCGAAGTTCGCGACGTCCGCGTAGCGCGCGATCACGACCGGTGCTGGCACGTCGTCACCGAAGCGGCTCCAGCCGTCGATCACGTAGCGGCCCTTGCCAGCCACGGCCTCGTCGATTTCCACGGAGTCCGTCGACCCGTCGTCCCCGTGGCGCACCTCGCCCGTCACCAGGGTGAAGGGGTCGCCCGGGTCCTCGCCGAGGTCCCACTGCGAGGCCAGCGACCAGGCGGTCTCCTGCCTGGTGCGACCCACGTCGATACGCAGGCCCGAGTCTGCGGCGAGGTCGACGACCTCGTCCCACGAGCCGACGAGCGCCTGGGTGGCCGCAGCGCGGCGGCGACGCCTCCGGCGGCCCGCCTTGTAGAGCAGAATGAGCAGCGGGGGGAGCAACACGAGCAGGAAGCCACCCGCGATGCCGGCGACGACGCCCCACGGGAAGGGGGCGGCCGGAGGAGTCATCGGATCAGCGTTCTGGTCGCGCGTCGTCGGCGGCAGCTCGGCGGGAGCCTCCGGGGGCTCCGGCGGCTGCAGGACCTGCGGACGCGGCACGGACCGAGGCTTGGGGACCTGCGTCTGCGGCGTGTGATCGCGCGGCGGCGTCGGGTCGAAGACGACCCAGTTGCCGCCCGCGAACTCGACCTCGACCCACGCGCGAATGTCGGAACCGCGCAGCGTCGCGCCGCCGCCCTGGGAGCCGCCCTCCGGGTAGGCGCCCATGACCACGCGCGCGTTAATGCCCAGCTGGTGCAGCATCAGCGCCATCAGCGCGGTGTACTGCTGGTCGTCACCGATGAGGTTGTTGTCGTCGGAGAGCATGCGCTCGAGGCGGTCGGCGCGCACGCCGGGGCGCGAGAACTGCGTGTTCTCGTTGAGGTAGAAGCCGTTCGTCGACAGGTAGTGCTCGATCGCGCGCGCGGCGGCCAGCGCGGTGGACGCGTTCTGCGTGATTTCGGCTGCCTTCGTCGCGACGGCCTCGGGAACGTTGGTGTCCGCCATCGTGAAGGGCGCGACCGCCAGGGTCGCCACGTCCTCGTCGCGCACGGGGGCCGTGAAGGTGGTCGTCACGGAGTAGCTCATCGTCCCCGCGGGGCCGGTCGTCAGCGCGGCGTTCGACCATGTGTCGACGAACAGGCCTTCCTTCTGGGCGCTCGCATGAGGACCCGTGAAGGTGATCTGCGAGGGCGCACCCAGGATGGGTACCCACGGACCGGACATGCCGGTGGTCTCCACCGTGACGATGGAGTTGCCCTCGGGGCGCCCGGGGATCGTCGTTTCGACCGGAATATAGCCGGTGTGCGCGTCATCGCGCTTGTTCGTCATGCCGAAGGTCGTGCCGTCGTAGACGTCCATGGCGGCGATGCGCACGCGCTGGTTCTCAGGCAGATCGGACACGGTCAGGAGGGTCTCATCCTTCAGGTCCGTTGTGTAGTGGCGGAACGATGCCATCGGCGAGGGATAGGCCTGAATATCCAGGGGCGGCTGAACGAGGTCACGGCCGACGACGCGCGTCCCCGAGGACCCCAAGTAGGACGCTGCGGGCAGCGCAATACCCACGGAAATCGCGAGCACCGCGAGCGCACCCATGACCCGGGTCCACACGTAGACGGTGGAGCGGGAATGACGCCCGAGGGTGTTGTCCGCGCCGGGCGCGCTCGAGCGGCCCACGAGGACGTCCTGGCCCAGGGTGATGCGCTGATACTGCGCGGCGACCGCCCACCAGGCTGCCAGGAGCGCCCACCAAGCCAGCACCGCCCACAGGGGCAGGGTGTGGCGCGACAGTCCGAAGAAGACGGAGATGACGCCCATCAGGACGACGGGGATGGAGCCCAGGACCGCGCGGCCAAAGCGCGCGGTGATGATGCCGGCGAGGAAGGCCAGGACGAGGCCGCTCATCCACGGCACGAGGGCGGGGCCGGAGTAGACCGACACGGGGGCGGTCAGCGTCAGGAGGTCCTTCCATGCGCGGAAGGAACCCAGGACCATGACCTGCAGCGTCTTGCCGGTCGGCAGGAGGCCGAAGAGGGCCTCGGAGCGCAGCGCGGCCGCGCTTCCGAGCAGGAAGTAGGTGACCAGGACGCTGAGCACGCTCGTCACGCCGTCCCAGCGCCAGCGCGTCGAGGCGGCGGACAGTGCGAGGCCGCAGATGACGCCCGCTCCCGCGGCGATGGCACCCACTCCCCCGCCGAAGACGGGTTCGAAGGCGGCGACGGGGCCGACGAAGAGCAGCGCGAGGATCAGGAGCGACCAGATCGGCAGGCGCGTGCGATACGTCGCAAAGCGCTGCGTGATCGTCAGCAGGCGGTTGCGCGTCGTCTTGGGCTTGGGGGCATCCGAGGACTGCTCGCCCGCGCCGCGATCACGCTTCTCGGTCGCATCAGGGATCTCTCCCACCGCACGAACGTGCGTCTCGTTTGCCTCGGGCCGGGCCTGCGACTCGATGCGCTGAGCGCGCGGCTTGGTGTTGACGTTGCTGCTCATGCCAGGCCTCCAGCAACGATGATGCGCGGCAGGTCGTCGAGCGTGGAGCAGTCAAGCAGGATACCCCGGCCGAGGTCGCGGCGGGCGCGCTCGTTCTCGGCACCGATGCGGATGATGGAGACGGGCACGTCGATGGGTGCCAGTCGGGCCAGGTGCGCCGCGTCGCTATCGCTCACCTGCGGGCCGACGATGAGCGTGAGCGCGGAGACGCCGGGGCGCTGGGCCACGGCCTCGCGCACGCGCAGGGGCAGGTCCCCGAAGGAGCGCGCCGAGACCTCGGACAGCGCATCCAGCATCCGCATCGCGTGCCCCGAGGGCAGCCAGGACTCCGTCGTCGTCAGCGAGACGGGACGCGACTCGCGCAGGTTCGCTAGGCCCAGCGAACCCGCGACAGACACCGCGGTCTCGAAGGACTCGTAGTCCCACGCGTCGCGCGACGTGTCCAGGACGATGACGTGGTGCGAGCGGTGCGTCTCCTCGTACTGGCGCACGATGAGCTTGCCGAGGCGCGCGGTCGACTGCCAGTGCACGGCGCGCCGGTCGTCGCCCGGCTCGTAGTCGCGCAGGGCATGGAAAGACACGTCGGAACTGGAGAGCTTGCCGGTGGACACGCCCTCGACGTCCAGCTGGAAGCCGGTCGCGTCGAAGGGCACGCGCACGGTGCGGGGGTGCACGTGCAGGACGACCGGCTCGTCCCACATGCGCACGCGGCGCAGCAGGCCCAGCGCGTCCGAGCGCACGGCTCGGGCGGGGCCGATGCTGATGAGGCCGCGGTGACGCGAGGAGATCAGGAACATCTCGTCCCAGGTCTCGTGGGCGCCCAGCGGGGGCACGACGAATTCACCGGTACCCGAGCCGATCGGCAGCTCGATGATGCCCGAACGCACGGAGCGAGAGCGCTCGTTACGCACCGAGATCTCGCCGACGGCGGTCTGGCCGGCGACGATGCGCTCGTTCGGCACGCGGATCGAGACGAGGTGCGGGGGCCGCCACGCCACGCGCAGGGCGGCCAACGCCAGCGCGACGACGCCCGCGAGCGCACACGCCAGGGCCTCGACCCATTCGAGCGTCACCGCGAGCACCAGGCCCGCGATGATGAAGGCGATGACCGCCCAGCCGATCGGCGTGACCGCCGAGGTGAGGGCTTTCAGGGGATGCGAAGGACCGGCCTTCGCCCTGCGGGGCGAGACCATCGTGGGGGTGTCCGTGCGCTTCCCTGTCATCGTTGTGTCCGGCCAGTTCCTTACGCGCCGACCGCGGGGGCGGGCACGGAGGTCAGGGCACGCTGAATGATGCCTTCGGCGGTCGCGCCGGAGAAGGCGGCGTCGGGGTCGACGATGACGCGGTGTGCCCACACGGGCACGGCGAGGGCCTTGATGTCGTCGGGCAGGACGAAGTTACGGCCCTGCGCGGCGGCCCACACGCGGGCGCAGCGCACCATGCCGATGGCGCCACGGGTGGACACGCCCAGCAGCGAGGACTCGTCCTCGCGGGTGGCCTCCGCCAGCGCGGCCACGTAGTCGAGCACGGCGCGGTCCGTGTGGTTCGCCGAGGCCAGGGCGGCCCAGGCGACGATGTCCTGACCGGTCACGAGGGGACGCAGGTTCTTCGAGCGGTCCGGGGAGGCCGAGCCGTCGAGGACGTCGATCATGGCGCTACGCGAGGGGTAGCCGATCGAGGTCTTCATGAGGAAGCGGTCGAGCTGGGCCTCGGGCAGCGGGTAGGTGCCTGCCTGTTCGACGGGGTTCTGGGTCGCGATCACCATGAAGGGCTGGGGGGCGGGGCGGCGCACGCCGTCGACCGTCACCTGGGCCTCTTCCATGACCTCCAGGAGGGCGGACTGGGTCTTGGGCGACGCTCGGTTGATCTCGTCGGCCAAGACGATCTCCGCGAAGACGGGGCCGGCGTGGAAGACCCACTCGCCCGTCTTCTGGTTGAACATGTTGACGCCGGTGATGTCCGAGGGCAGCAGGTCGGGGGTGAACTGGATGCGCGAGTGCGTACCGTCGATAACGGCGCTGATGGCGCGCGCCAGCGCGGTCTTGCCGGTACCGGGGGCGTCCTCGAGCAGGAGGTGGCCGCCGGCGAACATCGTCGTGAGTGCGAGTCGCACGGCCTGGCGCTTGTCCAGCACCGCCACGGACACGCCGTCGACGAGGCCCTTGAAGACCTGGGCGAACCTGGTTGCATCCTCAATGGAAAGGGTCATGAGTTGTCCTATGTTTCTCTTGTTGCTCGTAACGGGGAAAGTATGGTCGTCTTATTCGACTCGGCAGCTCTTCACGATGTTCCGCGCATTGAGCTCTTTGGCGGTGATTGCCTCCGTCAGGATACCCGGTATGCTCGGCGTGTCCCGTGAGAAGCGGAATTCGGTGTCCTGGGCGGGGCGACCGGTGCTGACCGTGCAGATGAGCGTGACGCCCGATCCGAACTGGGAGGCTCGTTTGGCCGTCAGCGTCATCGAGCCGCATTCCTGCCCGTTCGAACACGTGGTTTTTCCGGTGAAGGTCGCGCCGATATTTTCCGCGGCTTCGGTGGTCTTGAAGGTGGCTTCTACCTGCCGGTGCGACCCACCGGCGCCGACCATTTCGACGACAACCGTGTACTGGTTGACTGGTGCCAGGCCCTGGACCGCCCACGAGGTCATCGGACCACTGAACGTCTGCTTAGTCGACCCCTCCATTCCTTTAATCCACACGCTGGTCTGCACGGGGTTGACGCCGGCGGGGATGGTCCACGACACGGACGCGCTGTTGATGTAAGGGGTGACCGACACGCTGAACACGGGGATCGGATCGTCATCGTCACCGCCGCCACCGTCGCGCTGGCCGTTACCGACCGTGCCGGAGGCCGAGACGACCGGGCTCCAGACATAGTCGTTCGGGCCACGTTTACCGCGCTGGCAGAAGTAATAGGTCATGGTCGCGCCCGGGGTGAGCGGGCCGATGTCGAAGTCGCCGCGATCACCGTTGTTGAGACGAAGCGGGTTGCCGGGCGCCGTGCACCCCGCCGCGCTGTCCGCGTAGAAGAGCTCCAGGTCGTTGACCGTGTAGCCGTTGCCTTCCTTCAGGCGCGCATTCGAGATCCTGAGCTTGCCCAGGGCGTTGTCCGAGGGCGGGCCCAGGCGCGGTGCGTCGGGGGCCAGCGGCGTCGTCTTGGCAGGAGTGGGGTCCTCGTGGACGACCACTGGAATGACGTAGCCAGGAGAGGTCGCCGTGTCACCGTTCGTGTTACTCACGGTCACGTACACGGTGAGGGCCACGCCGTAGGGAACGGTCATCTGGGTGCTGGTGGTTCCGCCCGAGAGGGTCTTGGTGGTGCCGTTGACCGACACAATCGTCTGGCCCCATCCGGCGCTGCCGGAGCTCCCCAGGGACCAGGTGATGGTCGCCAGAGCGCCATTACCGTCGTGCTGCTGGGCGCTGGCGCTCGTGATGACCGGCTGATCGGGGCCGCGTCGCGTCGCCTTCGGGGTGCCATTCACACCCGGGGATGCCTGGGAATTACCATTCGCGTTCGTCGCGACGACCGTGACAGTGTAGTTCTGGTCATTCACGAGACCGCTGATCGTGCACGTGCGAGCCCCACTCGTCGTGCAGGTGCGTGAACCGGTCGCAGCGGTCGCGTACACGGTGTAGCCGGTGATGGGGGACCCATTGTTGTTGGGGGCGTCCCATGTCATCGTCAGTTCGCCATCGCCGGGGGTAACACTCGGTCCGCCCGGGCGATCCGGGACGCCGGTGGGCGTGATCTCGTTGGATGTGGTGCGAGCGGATTCGCCCTGCTCGTTCACCGCACTCACCGCGAAACTGTACTGCTGCCCCGTCCTCAGGCCGTTCACTTCGCACACGGTGTTCGGGCAGTCAGCGATCTTCGCGCCGTTGGAGTCGTAGAGACGGTAGCCGGTGATGGGCGAGCCGTTCGACGCGGGGGCCTCGAAGGTCACCCTCGCGCCGGTGGCACCCACGGCCTCGGCGACCACGTTCGTGGGCGCGCCCGGCTTGTCCGTCACCGTGACGGTGATGGTGCCCTGCACGACGCGCGAGGGGTCTCCCAGCTTGTCGTTGACCTGGAAGCCCACCGAGATCGTGCCGGTGGATCGGGGCGTGACCATGACCGACGTGCCGGAGGACGCGATGTCCGCGTTACCCAAGGACACCGCGGTTCCGACGAGGGAGATCGGCGTGTCGGGGAACGGGTTGGTGGCACGCGAGGCCACGTCAACGATCACGGTATCCCCGACCTTCGCATTCACGGAGTACGGGGGCACCTGGATGCGCGGCTTCGTCGTCGAGACGATCTCGACGGGGATCGAGGCGTTGACGGTGTTGCCCTGCTCGTCGGTGACGCTCACGGGGATGGAGCCGGCGGATCCGGGGGTCGCACCCTCGGGCGCGGAGACCGTCAGGACGGTACCGGACAGCGACGCGGACACGGCGCTGGGTGCCGAACCCATCGCGTAGGTGAAGGTCGAGGCATCCGTCCCCTCGGGGTCGCGCACGGCGAGCGCGAGGTTCTGCGTGACGGCAGCGCCCCCGGCCTCGACGCGGATCGCGGTCGGGGCGAAGGTCGGCGGCTGGTTCGTGGTCGCCTTGATGCGCACCGGCAGCGACAGCGAGGCGCTCAGCGCGCCCGCGTCGTCAGCACCGCCGTCCGCGACCTGGATGAGGAAGGCGGAGTTACCGCCGAAGGTCGCGGTAGCCGTCAGCGTCAGCTGCGTCGAGGAGTCGGCCACGACGGAGTCCAGGCCGGCCTGGGGCACCGGGGAGGTCCCATCGACGAGGCGGGGGCTGCGGCCCGAGCGGGTCACGACATAGTCCGACAGGTTGATCGTGCGCGAGGTGCCCGCGTCCATCTCGATGGGCAGGGCCGCAGCGTTCAGGAGGGGTGCCGTGGAGTCGCGTCCGGGCACGGTCACGACGGCGGAGTTCGTCAGGCCATCGCGGTCCGTGATCGTGTAGACGACGAGGCGCAGGGTGTCGGTCACCGGGATCAGCAGGTCGGATCCGTCAACCGTCACGCCGGATTCGCCGCTCGTCACGGTCAGCTCATCGACGCTGCCGTCGGGATCCTCGTCGTTCTCGAGAACCTTCACGCGCACGGCGGAACCATCGGTCGGCAGGTCCTCGTAGGTGACAAAGTCGTCGCGGGCGATCGGCGCCTTGAGCGGCGCGTCGTCCTGCACGTACACGGTCACGGTGCCGCGCGCGGAGCCGCCGCGGCCGTCGCTGACCGTGTAGGACACGAGGTAGGTGCCGGCCTGCGAAGGCGTGTGGACCTGCAGGGTCGAGGAGGAACGGACCTGCGGATCGAGCTCGGGCGTCGCCGTCTCGAGGCCGTCTTCCTCCAACGTGAGGGGATCACCGTCGGGATCAACGTCGTTCGAGAGGACATTGACTGTCACCATGCGGTCCGGGCGCGTCAGCACTGTGTCGGGCACGGCCACCGGGTTCTGGTTGAGCGAGGGGGCCGCGGAGATCGCGACGCGCACGCGAGCGGAGGCTCGTGCGCCCTGACGGTCGGTGACCGTGTAGGTGAAGGAATCCGTACCCGAGGCGTTCTGGTTCGGCGTGTAGTCAATCCAGGTCGACTTCACCGTGGCGCTGCCCTGCTGCGGCGAGGAGTCGAGGCCCGTCAGGCTCACGGAGTCGCCGTCGGGGTCGATGCCGTCGAGGGTCACCGGGATGCGGGTCGTCTGCCCCGCGGCCGCCCACGCGCTGATATCGCGGGGGCGCGGAGGCTGGTTCTGGTCGGACGCGGCGACCACCTCGAAGGTGACCGTGCTCGACGCGCGGTTGCCCGCTGAGTCGATGACCGAGTAGGTCACGTCCATGATGCCCGGGGTTGCCCCGGCCTCGAGACGCACCTGGTTACCGGTCACGAAGGGGTTTCCCAGCGCGTTCGTCGGGTCGTAGGCGAGCGTCGACTCGACCTGCAGGTTCAGGCCCGCCGGGGAGCGGTCGTTCGACAGGACCGACACGGTGCCGACGTCACCGACGCGCACCTTGGCGCGGTCGGGCTTGAGGACGGGCGGCAGGTCGGAGCGATCGGCCGCGCCGGGAATCACCATGACGTCCGCGGTCGCCTCGCCCTGGCCGTTGGAGACCGTGTAGGAGAAGGTCGCGGTCTGGGTCAGGCCCGACGGCGCGGTCACGCGCAGCAGGTGGCGGTCGATGAGAGCCACCTCGAGGCCGGGAACGTTCGAGGCATCGACCGACGTGATGGACAGCAGGCCACCCGCAGGGTCGTAGTCGTTACCCAGGGGTGCCACCAGGACGGATCCGCCCAGCGGGAGCACCGCCGTGTCGTTCTCGGCGACCGGCGGCAGAGCAGTGGCCTCGACGACCTCGACGCGGATGATGCCCAGCGTCGTCGCGATGCCGTCGGACACCGTGTAGGCGAAGGAGTAGGAGCCCGGCGCGGTGGCGCGGAAGTCGATCGTGCCACGGTCGAGGTCCGGTGAGATCGTCGCGCCCGCGGGAGCACCCGAGACTGCGGCGAGGCTCAGCGGGTCGCCGTTGGGATCGGTGTCGTTCTTGAGCGGGTCGAGGGTGACCGTCTCACCCGGGTGCGCCTGGAACAGGTCGCCGTTCGCCGACGGAGGCAGGTTTCCGGCCTCCTGAACCGTCGCGATGAGCTCGCCACGCGTCTCGGCCCCCTGATCGTCCGCGACCGTCAGGACGATGGACTTCGGGCCGGGTGCGCTGCCCTCATCGGTGATCGTCAGGGAACCATCCTCGCTGAAGGACACGCTCAGGCCCTCGGGCGCCTCCGCATTCTTGAGGTAGATCGGGTCGCCATCGGGGTCTCGCCAGTCGCTCAGCGCCTGATACTGAATCTGCGCATTCGCACCGATCTTGACGGTCGATGCGCGCAGCTGGTTCGGCGCCGCGTTCTGACTGTAGGGGTGAATCGTCACCTGCACGCGAGCGGAGGCTGTGGCCTGCCCGTCGGAGGCCTCGTAGGAGAAGGACGTCGACCCGGTCTGGTTCGCGTCGACGCCGGAAATCTGCAGGGCGCGGCCACCGCGCGCGACGGAGATGGTCCCCCACTCGGGCGCACTCGTCGGGGAGGCCGTCAGCACGTCTCCGTCGAGGTCAGAGTCGTTGTCGAGGACGGGCAGAACCGTCGAGCGTCCCGGGCGGATGCCGAACTCGTCATCCACGGCCTCGGGCGGGGTGTTCTGCTCGCGCTGCTGAGGATCGGCGATCTCGTTCGTCAGTTCGGGACTGTCCTGCTCCTCCTCGGTCTCCTCGAGCTGGTTCTCGACCTCGTCCCAGTTGTCCATGAGGACCATGTTCGAGTCGGGCAGCCACACGCTGCCCTGCGCGACGTCGTTGAGGACGATGGCCTTGCGGTTCGTACGGAAGACGATTTCGCGAGCGGTCGTGAGCGTATCGACGACCATCTGCTTGTTCGCCGACGGGTCGTCGCAGGCGCGCATGTACGCGCCGCTGCCGGTCCACGCGCCGTACGCGCAGCCTTCGTGGCGAACGGGGGCCGCGGGATTGCCGCTGACGCCACTCTCAGTGGCGGGCGTGATCGCCGGGGCGCCGCCCGCCAGCGGGATCGACACGAGCGCCGAGGGCGTGGCGAGCAGGACGGAATCCGCCTTCGGTCCGGCCAGCTGCAAGATGCCGCCCTCCTCGACTCCGGCGGCGCTCAGGTCGAGCTTCTTGCCGCCCGGGAGGAAGAGGGTATTGGACTGCGAGTCGAGGGCGACGACCTGGTCGCCGACGACAGTCATGCTCAGCTGGGCGTCCTCGGGGATTCCGTCGATCCGGCTGGTCGCGGCCTGATCGACGGTCCCCTGGCGCTTCACGGTCGTGAGCGTGCCCGAGGCGGCCAGGGAGTACACGGAGCCGTCGAGTCCGGTCACGAACGCGCTCGCACCCATGTTCGAGGACAGGGCCGCTCCCTCGGACAAGTTCGCGGGGCTCGGCGCGGTGGCCGACGTGGTCCACAGGGTGCCGTCGGTGGGGTTGAGGACGCCGAGGACGTCGCCGCCCTGCATCGCGCTCGAGCCGGAGGGCAGAGCCGTCGGGGAGCCGAGGGAGACCTGGGTGACGTTGACGGGAGCGACGGTCAGCGAGGTGAGGTCGGAGACGGTGACGGTCTCGCCAGCCTGGCCGACGTCGAAGTTGGAGGCCTCGGTGCGCAGGGCGCCGTCGAGGATGCGGGCCTCGTAGTCGAGGTGGCCGACCATCTGCTTGGACTTATTGGTCACCCAAATGCCACCGTCGTTGACGTTGACCTGCGTGACTTCAGCACCCTTGTAGATGACGCCTGCGATGCACAACGCAGCAACGACCAGCACCAGGACAAACGCCGGTAGACGCCGCCTTGTGCTGGTTACTTTTCGTTGCGAGTGCGCGCTCATTGACCCTCTCCCGATTGCTGAGTAGTCTCCACGCAATAGTGTGACACGACTACACCGCAGCCTAATGGTTAATGAGAATCTATCAGATGTGCAGTTACTTAACAACTAGAAGGCGGCCCGTCGCAGTACGACGGGCCGCCTTCCGAAGTGTCCGGCTTGTCAGCCGCTAACAATTGGCGAGTAAATCACTCTCCGTTGAAGGTGAACTTGCGGTCTTTTCCTTCTCCAGACACGCCAACGGTAACAACCTGACCGGGTTGCAGTTCTCCGAACAGGATGCGCTCGGACAGCGCGTCCTCGATCTCGCGCTGGATCGCACGACGCAGCGGACGCGCACCCAGGACCGGGTCGAAGCCCACGTCCGCGAGCAGCTCGCGCGCCTCGTCCGTCAGCTGCAGGCGCATGTCCTGAGCCTCCATACGCTTGGCCAGCTTGGCGATCATCAGGTCGACGATGCGCGCGATCTCGGGCTTGGTCAGCGGCGGGAACACGATCGTGTCATCGACGCGGTTGAGGAACTCGGGACGGAAGTGCTGCTTGAGCTCCTCCGCGACCTTCGACTTCATGCGGCCGTAGTCGTGCGTCGAGTTGTCTGCGGTCTGGAAGCCCGTGAGGACACCCTTGTTGATGTCGCGGGTACCAAGGTTCGTCGTCATGATGATGACGGTGTTCTTGAAGTCCACCTTGCGGCCCTGCGAGTCCGTCAGGCGGCCCTCTTCCAGGATCTGGAGCAGCGAGTTGAAGATGTCCGGGTGAGCCTTCTCGACCTCGTCGAAGAGGACGACCGAGAACGGCTTGCGGCGCACCTTCTCCGTGAGCTGGCCGCCCTCGTCGTAGCCGACGTAGCCGGGAGGGGCACCAAAGAGGCGCGAGGCCGTGTGCTTCTCGGAGAACTCGGACATATCCAGCTGAATGAGGGCATCCTCGTCGCCGAAGAGGAACTCGGCGAGGGCCTTCGCCAGCTCGGTCTTACCCACACCGGTCGGGCCGGCGAAGATAAACGAGCCACCGGGACGGTTCGGGTCCTTCAGACCACTGCGCGTGCGGCGGATCGACTGGGCGAGGGCCTTGACGGCCTCGTCCTGGCCGATGACGCGCTTGTGCAGCTCATCTTCCATCTTGAGCAGCTTCGCGGTCTCCGTCTGGGTCAGGCGCACGACCGGGATACCGGTCGACATGGCCAGGACCTCGGCGATCTCCTGATCCCCAACCTCGGCGATCTCGTCGGACGCGCCGCCCTTCCAGGCCTCTTCCTTCGCCTTGCGTTCATCGGACAGCTTCGACTCCTCGTCGCGCAGCGACGCAGCCTTCTCGAAGTCCTGATCGTCGATGGCCGCCTCCTTATTGCGGCGCACCTCGGCGATCTTCTCGTCCAGCTCGCGCAGCTCCGGCGGCGCGGTCATGCGGCGAATGCGCAGGCGCGCACCGGCCTCGTCGACCAGGTCGATCGCTTTATCGGGGAGGAAACGATCCGAGATGTAGCGGTCCGCCAGCTCGGCGGCAGCCTGGATCGCGGCGTCCGTGATGATGACGCGGTGGTGCGCCTCGTAGCGGTCGCGCAGGCCCTTGAGGATCTCCACCGTCTCCTCGACGCTGGGCTCCTCGACCTTCACCGGCTGGAAACGGCGCTCGAGGGCCGCATCCTTCTCGATGTACTTGCGGTACTCGTCGTTCGTGGTCGCGCCGATCGTCTGGAGCTCGCCGCGCGCCAGCATGGGCTTGAGCATCTGGGCCGCGTCAATCGAGCCCTCGGCGGCACCCGCACCCACGAGGGTGTGGATCTCGTCGATGAACAGGATGATGTCGCCGCGCGTGCGGATCTCCTTGAGGACCTTCTTCAGGCGCTCCTCAAAGTCGCCGCGGTAGCGCGAGCCGGCGACCAGCGACCCCATGTCGAGGCTGTAAATCTGCTTGTCCTTGATGGTTTCGGGCACGTCGCCGTGCACGATCGCCTGGGCGAGGCCCTCGACGACCGCGGTCTTACCGACGCCGGGCTCACCGATCAGGACCGGGTTGTTCTTCGTGCGGCGCGAGAGGACCTGCATGACGCGCTCCATCTCGACGCGGCGGCCGATGACGGGGTCCAGCTTGTTCTCGCGCGCGGCCTGCGTCAGGTTGCGGCCGAACTGCTCGAGGATCGCGGAGTTGGAGCGCTCCGGACCGCCCGATCCACCCACGCCCGCACCCACGGACTCGCGGCCCTCCTCGTCGCCGCGCTGGTAGCCACTGAGCATCTGGATGACGGTCTGACGCACCTGCGCCAGGTCCGCGCCCTGCTTGGTCAGCACCTGGGCGGCCACGCCCTCGCCCTCCTTGAGGAGGCCGAGCAGCAGGTGCTCCGTGCCGATGTAGTTGTGGCCCAGCTGCAGGGCCTCGCGCAGGCTCAGCTCGAAGACACGCTTAGCGCGCGGGGTGAAGGGAATGTGACCCTCGACCGGCTTCTCACCCTCGCCGATGATCTCAATGACCGAGGCGCGAACGGCCTCGCCCTTGATACCCATCGTCTCCAGGGCCTTGGCGGCGACGCCCTCACCCTCGGAGATCAGGCCGAGCAGCAGGTGCTCCGTGCCGATGTAGTTGTGCTTGAGACCGCGAGCCTCGTCCTGCGCGAGCACGACGACCCGGCGAGCGCGGTCGGTAAAGCGTTCGAACATGCCTCTCCTCATTGTGTAGGACAGGCACTTCGCCGAGCTCGGCGTACACCCGTCCCAGTTGACTGGTTACAGCCTACGGAAAGCGGGAGCGCCGTGCGCGCGCTTTCGCCCTCGGCGCAGGGGCGGTGGCCGAGGCCGCGGCGCGGGTGCAGACTGCGAACGGCTGGGCGGGGCGCGGCTGGGCGCGGGCCGAGGCCGTGGCGCGGGTGCAGACTGCGAACGGCTGGGCGGGGCGCGGCGGGGCGCGGGCTCTAGGCTGCGGCGGGTGCGGGGCGCAGTGGAGGGCGGCGACCGAGGCCGGGTGCGGGCACCACCGCAACTCCCCCTGGGAACTCCCACCCCAAAATCGCATGCAATTCCCCCACACCAGATTTCACCAACCCCCAGAAACGTTGGAATTGCAACGGTTGTATTTCAACACTCGAAAGGTTGACATGGGAATTGCATGCGACATTGTGGGGAAACTACGCGATGGGGCCACACCCAGAATCCAAGCAGCTAGCCCCACAAGAAACGACTAACCCCACAAGAAACTCTGCATGCGACCGAACGCAGCAATGCACCAGTTAGAAAGCATTGCACCAGTTAGGGGGCATTACACCAGTTAGGGAGCATTACACCACTTCCCAGCTGGTGTAATACCCACCCAAGTGGTGTAACACCACTTAGGAACAAGCGTGGACGCGGAGCTGTCGAGAGGATTCAACCCTATCGGCAGGATTCAACCTCATCGGGAAGATTCAACCCGATCAGAAGGGGTTGAAGCTTCCCGATCAGGTGTAACACCCCTCGACAACAAGCACGAGCGCGGATCCGTGCACACCTACCCCTGAGCTTGAGGCGCGGCAGGCGCGCCAGCACTGACGAGGCAGGGACGGGCGAGGCTGGCACCACCGTAGCTCCCGCTGGGAACTCCCACCCCAAAGTCGCATGCAATTCGACTACCCGAACTTTCAGACACGCCCACAAACGTTGGAATTGCAACGGTCGTATTTCAACACTCGAAAGGTTGACATGGGAATTGCATGCGACGTTGTGGGGAAACTACGCCTCGACGAGGACCGTAAACGGGCCGTCGTTCACCAGCGAGACCTCCATCATCGCCCCGAACTGGCCGGTCTCGACGTGCAGGCCCCGGCCGCGCAGGTCGGCCACGACCGCGTCGACGAGGGGCTCAGCCTCATCACCGGGCGCGGCATGAGCCCACGAGGGCCGACGCCCCTTGCGCGTGTCCCCATACAGCGTGAACTGCGAGATCACGAGGATCGGGGCACCCGCATCCACCGCGGAACGCTCGTCATCCAGGATGCGCAGCTCGGCGATCTTGCGGGCAACCGTGGCCACCTGCTCGGCACCATCGCCTCGCTGGACGCCCAGGAGGACGACGAGGCCTTGGCGCGCTCCGCCGGTGCCCTCCCCTGACGGGGTGGCGTCGCCAGGGGGTGCGGCGACGTCACCGGGGGCACCCGCGCCACGCGAGCAGGCCTGAGCAGCAGAACCAGCAGCGCCAGCAGAAAGGGCAAGGCGGCCGACGACGCGGCCGCCGACCCGCACCTCGCCGGAGGTGGCGCGTTGGATGACGGCGCGCATCAGCGCGACCCCAGGGCCGAGCCGAGGCCGCCGAAGCCCGTGGAACCGCCGCGCTGGCCAGCCTCGCGGGACAGGTCGGCACCCGGGCGGGTCTCGGGCGACACGGAGGACTTGCCGTGGACGGGCACGATTTCCTCCTGGGCGGCTGCGACGCCGTCGATGTCGAAGACGGTACCGACGGGAACAGTGCGCGCGAGAAGCGCGAGGGCGATCGGGCCCTCGTCCGCGTGGCGCGCCGAGGAAGTGATGACGCCGACCTGGCGGCCACCCACCTCGATGGGCGTGCCGGGCGCGGGCAGGTCGCCGCGCGAGCCGTCCAGCTGCAGGTAGGTCAGGCGGCGCGGGGGTCGGCCGAGGTTGAGGACGCGCGCGATGGTTTCCTGGCCGCGGTAGCAGCCCTTCGCCGTGTGGACGGCAGTGCGCAGCCAGTCCACCTCGGGCGGGATCGCGCGCGCGTCGGTCTCGCGGCCAAGGCGCGGCTTCCACGCGGCGATGCGCATGGCCTCCCACGCCAGGTATCCGGCGCGGCGACGGGAGCCGGCCTCGGGGCACGCAGACAGCCACGCTTCCTCAAACCGGTCAGCGTCCTGCCGTGAAACAACGTGAAACATCATGGGCGTGCGCGCGCCGGGGTGGCGTTCGCCCTGGAAGTAGGCGGCCCCGCCCTCCACGACGCCGGGCCACGGGTCCTCCCAGGTCCACAGGAGCCCGGGCAGGCCCGACACCGAATCGGGTGTGTTTGCGCCCGCGCGGACCGAGGAGAACACGACGACGTCCCGCTCAGCAACGGCGACGCGCAACGCGAAACGCATCGACTCAAGGAACGCCACAAACCCCGAAAGATCAGCGCGCTCCACGATCATGTGCAGCGCGGTCCCGTCGTCGCTCGCGCCCGCCCAGTGCTCGACGCGCCCCTCGGGCGAGAGGATGAGCAGCTCGCGGCTCGCGCCGGGGACGAGGTCGGTGACGATCTGTGAGGCGAGCGACGTCAGCCACGTGAGCCGATCGGCCCCCGACACAGAGATGACGGCCAGGTCCGGGCGGCGCACCAGCGCGCGGCCGCCCTCGAGGGCCCACTGCTCCCCCGACGGGTCCCCGAAGTGCGGGGTCGCGCCGAAGGAGGCCACGGCCTCGTCGACGAACGCGGAATCGAGTGCGGGCTCAGACAAGGAAGCCATCCTGGGAGTCGTCGATGCCTTCGATGACCTCACCGGAGGCGGTCGAGGCCTGCTCGGTGCGGTGCAGGCGGCCGGAGATCTCGACGTCGGCCTCATCCTCGCCGTCGAGCGTGCGCTCCTGCGTCCACATGAGCTCGCCCGCGACCAGACCGAACATGCGGCCCAGGTGCGTCAGGCGGGTGGCGTCCGCGCCGAGCGCGATCGCGTCGGAGACCATCTGCACGCGCGGGCCGACGCTCACGCCGTCCCACACGGCGCTGTGGCCCTCGGTGGAGGCGGAGGTCGCCGTGAACTCGCGGGGGTTGTACTGGCCGGGCGGCGGCAGCGGCGCGTCGGAGGGGGCGACGGACACGTACAGGGTCTCTTCGCTGATCAGGGCACCCTTCTGGATGGCGGCCAGGCCCTGCGCGGCGTCCCACGTGGGATCGATCGGGGCCGAGGCCTCGCCCGCGTACACGCGGGTCACGAGGCGCATCTGCTCGCCGACGACGTCGCCGCGGATCTCCTCGATGACGGGCGAATCCGCGGGGGCCTCGGCGGAAGCCTCCTGGCCGGGCGCGGCGGGGTTCGCGTGCATGCCCCACCCCTCCCAGGTTCCGAGCATCCACGCGACGGGAGCGACGAGTGCGGGCAAGTCATCGGGTATCACCATCATGCCTCCAGCCTAACGCGTGGGGCGTGCGCGCACCGCGCGGCGCGGGGGCAAACAGGGACGAGGCCGGGGCGCAGGGGCGCGCCGCTGGAAGCGAACACGGACGAGGCCGGGGCCCGACCGCGCGCGAACCTGACCCGGGTGCGACCGAGGACGCCGCGGGTCATCGCACGCCGCGGGTCATCGGATGCCGTGGTTCTCAGAGGTCGCAGCGGCTCAGCTGCTGGAGCTCAGACGCCGCCGATGCGAATCATCGCGTAGACGGGCAGCGCGGTGACGAGGAACTTCGCGGCGCCTCGGCCCAGGACGTTGGCGAGCTGCGCGGAGGAGGCGCGCTCCCCGAGAAGCGCATCGACGACGGAGACGGCGAATCCGACGCCGAAGCCGGTGACGCCGCCGAGCGTCAGGAAGGCGGCGAAGTCGCCGAAACGCTTGGCGATGAAGGGGAAGACGACGGGCAGCAGGTCCGATGTCTGCCCGAGGATCCACGCAATCGAGGCCGCTACGAGTCCCGCCATGATGCCGGTCAGCATCGCGTAGACGACGCCCGCCTTTGCGCTGCGTCCCGAGCGCGCCGACGCCGCCGCGATAATCGCGATGAGGGCGGCCATGGGGACGATGACGGACCAGCGCTCGTGGACGGTCAGGGACACCCACATGGACCCGGAGGTGACGATGAGGAGCGCGGTCACCGACGAGGCAAGGGCAGCGGTCAGCGACGTGGACCCCCAGTGCTCGCTCGTGTGCCCCACGGAGTGGTCGCGGGGCGCGGGCGCGTCCAGGATCGTGGCCGCGACCAGGGCGACCAGGGTGATGCCCGTCAGGGGTACGGCGATGTCGAGGTTTTTCCAGTAGGCGACGGCCATCGGGGTGAGCGCCCCGCCCAGGGCGAGGACCGCCTGCGCGAGCCACGGCATGTGTAGGCGCGCCAGCGTCGGCCAGCCGATGGCCAGCAGGAAGGAAGCGATGGCGACGACGGGACCGACGCTCCAACGCGAACCGGGCAGCCACCAGGCGACGATGGTCGCCACGGCCAGCAGGGTGACGGTGAGGGTACCGATTCCGTTGGGCACGTGCCGGGTCGCCAGGGTCTCGCGGCGACGCCCGCGGTTCGGGCGGGTTCGGGGTCGCGTGGGCGGGGTCGAAGTCATCACGCTTCCATGGTCCCACATGTGCGCGCCTGACGAGGCAGGGGCCGCCCGCGCGGGTCGGCTCTCGCGCGTGCGGGGCGGGGGCACGGCACCGCATGGGCCAGCCACGGCCTCGGCGATGGTGACGGGGCGACGGTGACGGGACGCGCGATATGGCGGATGCCGCGTGTGGGTTGATGCACGCCGCCTCGGGATGCGCGCGGGCAGGGCCGGCCGTAAAGTTTAGGGGCACGCCGGACCGGTATGCCCCGGGCTCCAAACTCTGCCGCTACGAGCGGCCTTCGCGCCGACAGGCGCATTCGGTTCGGCGTGCTTTGTCGTCTCTGCGCACCGATGCTGGCGCGTGAAACGAGTGGGGGCCGGTGCTGCAGCGCAGCACCGGCCCCCACTCGCGTCTGTAGCGAAGCGTCACATCAGCGGGTAGCGCACGATCGTGGCCTCGCGGCCCGGGCCCACGCCGATGGACTGGATGCGGCAGCGCGACAGCTCTTCCAGGCGCTTGATGTAGTCCTGGGCGGCGCGTGGCAGCTCCTCGAAGGAACGGCACTGCGAGATGTCCTCGCTCCAGCCGGGCAGCTCCTCGTACACGGGCACGGCGGCCTCGAAACCCGCCTGATCGAGGGGCATCTCGTCGGTGAGGACGCCGTCGACGTCGTAGGCCACGCACACGGGGATCGTCTCGTAGCCGGAGAGCACGTCGAGCTTGGTCAGGCAGATGTCGGTCAGGCCGTTGATGCGCGTCGAGTAGCGCATGACGACGGCGTCGAACCAGCCGGTGCGGCGCGGGCGGCCCGTGGTCACGCCGAACTCGCCGCCCTTGGTGCGCAGGGCCTCACCGACCTCGTCGTCCAGCTCCGTGGGGAACGGGCCTTCGCCGACGCGGGTCGTGTAGGCCTTGGCGACGCCGACGACGCGGTCGATGCGGGTCGGGCCCACGCCGGAGCCGGTGAGCGCGCCGCCCGCGGTCGGGTTCGAGGAGGTCACGAAGGGGTAGGTGCCGTGGTCGATGTCGAGCATGGTCGCCTGGCCGCCCTCAAAAAGGACGGTCTCGCCGCGGTCCAGCGCGTCGTTGACGACGAGGGACACGTCGCACATCATCGGCTTCACGCGGTCCGCGAAGGACAGCAGGTGGTCGGACACCTCGGCGGGGTCGAGGACGGGGATGTCCACGGCCTCGAAAATGGTGTTCTTGGGGGCCAGGGCGGCCTCGACCTTGGCGCGCAGCTCCTCGGGGTGGAAGAGGTCCTGGATGCGCAGGCCGATGCGGTTCATCTTGTCGGCGTAGGTGGGGCCGATGCCTCGTCCGGTCGTGCCGATGAGGTTGTTGCCGCGCGCGCGCTCGTTCGCCTGGTCCATGAGGCGGTTGTAGGGCGGGATGATGTGCGCGTTGGAGGAGATGCGCAGGCGCGAGCAGTCGACGCCGCGCGCGGTGATTTCCGCGAGCTCCTCGAAGAGCACGTCCAGGTCGACGACGACGCCGTTGCCGATGATGGGGGTGACGCCTTCGGAGAGGATTCCGGCGGGCAGGAGGTGCAGCGCGTACTTTTCGCCGTCAATAACGACGGTGTGTCCGGCGTTGTTTCCTCCGTTGAACTTCACGACGAGGTCGGTGTGCTGGCCGAGCTGGTCAGTGGCCTTGCCTTTGCCTTCGTCGCCCCACTGGGCGCCGAGAACGATGACGGCGGGCATGAGAATCTCCGTTTAGTTGGGTCTGTTACGCGGGCGCGCGCAACAGATCTATCCTACCGGAGGAACGACGAGGCCGGGGCACCGGCTGGTCGCGTCAGTTTCCGGCGGCGACCAGGGCGACGCCGACGCCCCACGCGGTGGCGCACGTGAGGGCGGCGATCAGCTCGATGGCGATCGTCCAGCCGAAGGCCTTGAGGGCCTGAACCGTCGCTTTCCAGGCGGTCGCCGTGTCCTTGCTGCGCAGGTATTCGACGACGAAGATCGCGGCGATCATGCCCAGGACGAGGCCGAGGGGCAGGCCGATGAACCAGCCGACGACGCCGCCGACGGCGCCCCACACGAGCGTGGATTGAGGGATCCCCGCCTTGTTCATGCCACGGGCGGGAATCACGTATTTCAGGACCGTTCCAAGGATCAGGACAACCGCCGCGATAGCGAAGATGATCCACGCGGCGCGCGTGCCGGTCATCCACGACCACACGAGGATCGCACCCCCAACGACGGGTGCGGACGGCCAAATCTGCACGACCGCGCCGATCACTCCGATGAGGATGACGATGCCAACGATGACGGTTCCCAGGACGCTCATAGGGTGATCATAGCGGCCCGAGCTGTGAGCGGGCGCCTCGCGCTGATAGCCTGACCTCGTCACCCCGAGCCCCAGGAAAACCGATGGATATCACTCCCCCACGCCTGTCTCTGGATTCCCTCCTGAAGAGACGTCCTATGACGGTGTACACCGTGTCATGTCCGCCGGCGGAGGCCGTCACGCGCTGCGTGGCGTTTTGGCGTGCTGTCGGCATCAAGCGCGAGTCGACCACCATGTGCAAGCGTTTCGCGGACATCGGCTGGTCGGGCACCGAGGTCACGGTCATGCCCGGGCAGGTCGAGAACCGAAAGCGGTTCCGTCACCGCCATTTTCCTGATGATCTCTCAGATATTCCTCCCAGCTTGCTGCTGGGAGGCCTCGCCGTCTACCTGGGGTCGAAGGCCGTGCGCGCGCAGCTGCGCCACCTCAACAAGACAACGATCATCATCGCGGCGCGCCCTATGCCCAATACCGAGCAGCCGTCAACCGAGCTGTGGTGTTTCCCTTGGGACACGACGATTCAGCGTGCCCGCCCCGGCAAAGATCCCTTCGCCCGCGTCTTCGAGTACCTGCACACGGCCCTGCACCAGCAGGGCATCCTCCTGGCTCCCCCGCGCCTCGTCGACGGTGAGGAACTGCCCGAGGATCACCCCCTCTCCCCCGCCAACATTGCCCAGATGCGGGGCAGCTTCCTCGATCCCGTCACCAAGTTCCTCCCGTCGAAGGAGCGGTCATGACCCCCGGTTTCTCACCGCGCCGGATTTTCAACCGCCGCAGGTACTTCTACGCGCTCATCGCGGCCGACCCGAATCAGGCGGTCACACATACTGTCAACTACTGGGTGTCCAAAGGTGCCTGGGGAGAGACGAACGGCATGCGCGAGCAGCTCGCCCAGCACGGGTGGGTCGGCGCGGAGATCATCATAGGCAGCGACCTGCGCAGCCTGGCGATCAGGCCTCTCCTCGACGCTATTCCCGGCATTAATCTCGTCCCCTCCGCGACACCCACGCCACTCAAACGCACCAGTCAGGAGAGGACCGAGATCCTCGTCGCCGCACGATCCTGCTCTGTCGGGGGACGCCCAGCGTCCGAACTCTGGTGCTGCGAGGCTCGCATCCTGCACGATGACCGCTGGGGCACAGACGCGTTCATGGACATGTCTTTTCGCGAACTCGCTGGCGCACTACAGCACCAAGGCCTCCTCCTGGAAGCCCCACGATTCTTCCACGGCGCAGACCTGCCGAAAGACCACCTCTTCACGATCGAAGGCATCCTCACAATGCGGCGCGCCGCCAAAAAGGAACACACGGTCGGCGCCCTATTCGATTCTCGGGAAACTGAGGCGCGCGGCCTGGCGCAGTGTTGAGTCGTCCACCGGCCCGTACCGTGAGTCGAGGCTGACGGCAGGATTTCCCCGCGCGAGCGCGCGAGCATAGACGCACACCCCGTTGATCGCACAAGAATATCGCCGCGGGCGCTTCAAGCACCCGCGGCGACACAACAAGCAGTCCGAAAAGCTCAGCCCTGCGCGCGCAGGGAGGCGACCTCGTACAGGGCGATGCCCGTGGCGACGGCCGCGTTGAGGGACTCGACGGTCGACGCGATCGGGATCGACACGATCTGATCGCAGGTCTCGCGCACGAGGCGGGACAGGCCCGCGCCCTCGGCGCCGGTCACGACCACGAGGGGGCCGTCCGCCAGCGACAGGCCGCGCAGAGGCGCGTCCCCGCCGCCATCCAGGCCGACCACGAAGTAACCGGCCGCCTTGGCCTCCTCGAGAGCACGCACGAGGTTCGTCGCGCGAGCCACGGGCACGCGGGCGGCCGCACCGGCCGACACCTTCCACGCGGTCGTGTTGACGCCCGCACTGCGACGCTCGGGGATGATGACGCCGTCCGCACCGAACGCGCCGGCACTACGCAGGACCGCGCCCAGGTTGTGCGGGTCCGTCACCTGATCGAGGGCGACGAGGAGGGGGTGGCCCAGCTGCTGCATGGAACCCGCGATCAGATCCGAGGCGTCGGCGTACTCGTAGCCGCGCACCTCAATGGCGACGCCCTGGTGGACGGCGCCATCGGTCGCGACATCCAGATCGCGGCGGGTGACCTCGTACACGGGGGCACCCATGGCCGAGGCGAGGCGTACGACCTCCTCCACGCGGTCATCCTTCACGTTGTCGAGGATAAAGACGCGCTCGATCGGGACCGAGGCGCGGGCGGCCTCGGCGACCGGGTTGCGGCCGGCGATCAGCTCGTGACCCGGCTTGATGCGAATCGACGACTTGGCACGAGCGCGAGCGATCGCGGCCTCCTGGGCCTCGCGGGCCTCGCGCTTCACCTTGCGCTTGTGGGCCGGATGGTAGGTGCGATCCTCGGCCTTGGGGGTCGGGCCCTTACCTTCGAGGCGGCGGCGCGAGTGCCCGCCGGTGCCGACCTGCGCGCCCTTCTTGGTGCCCTTCTTACGGATGGCGCCGGGGCGCCCGCTGTGTGAGGCCATAGTGTCTCCTCGTTTTCTCGTGAACTGACACAAGCGTACGGGTTTTAGGCCGCGCCGGGGCCGCAGGGGCACGCGCGGGGGCCAAAATCACGCCGCCCGCAACGGTCACTCCCCTTGCGGAGCCTCCCCGCCCTCCTCGACACAATCAACGGGAGCATCTGTCAGTCGGCGATAGTCGACGGCCAGGAAAATCGCCAAAACGAGAACACCCGACGCGTAGCCGGCAACACCCACCCACGAGACACCGTTCATACCGAACCAATTCACGAACGGGCGAGCCAGCACGAGAGCAACGACGCAGGCGACAACATTGCCGACAAAACTCGCCACATAATCACGCACAGACAGCAGCAAGTCATTAAAGAACCAGCCGAAAGCCGTGATCACCGTGCACAAAACCGCGGGCTGGAGCAGGAAAGTATTACCCCTGATCTTCTCTCCGAACAGGAGCGTCAAGACCGGCTCACCAACAATCTCCAACCCCAGTGCGGCGACGGCAGCAATGGCAACGATCGCGCCGATCGTCTTCCACAACAGCGTGAGCGCCGAGCGCTTGTTCGTATGGAAACGCTCAGCGAACACGCCCATCAGCGGACTGTAGACGTAGGTGGCACCCATCTGCACGATGACAGCGAGAGACGCGACAGCCTGATACACGCCCAAAGCCTCAGCACCATCGCTCGCAGAAAGCATCTGGCGCGGGACAGTCAAGACCGACGTCGCAGCGATCTGTGCAACGACGAGTGGCGCCAACGAAACGAGCGTCTTCACCCCACGCCCGAAACGCACCCGCGGACGAATTGGCTCAAACATGGACGCACGAGGCGCGTCATACAGAGCACCGACCAGGATGACGACCGCCGTCATGAGACCCACAGCGACGAGCAAAGAATCAAAAAACCACAGGCCCACTGTGAAAGCAACGAGCGTGCCAACCCCCTGCATCACATAGGACTTTCCCGCGAAATCAAGACGCAGATGCCTCTGGTCAATCGCGTGGAAAACCTCGATGAAATTCGTCGCCAACGAGTACACGAGATACAAAGAAATAACAGGCAACGCATCATAGGACGTCGTCACAATGGAATAGGCCACACCGACCAGGAATGCCACGATAGACAGCACCGAACGCAGTCCGACATATTCACGCGAGGTGCGTTCCCCCGTCACATCCGTCACCTGGACCGTGCGCAGGCGGAAATCCGCAATCGGGTTCACGAGGTTCGCTATAGCCATCGCCAACGCGAGCAAGCCCGCCGCGTCAAAACCCGCCGCCAGGCGCACAACCAACACCGATGAGACGAGGTAGTTGCAGCCCAAGCGTGTCAGGGAGCCCACGGAGCTCCACATCATGTTGGCCTTCAGCGAGAGCTTCTCAGGCGCCTCAGCGCTTTCCGCGTCGGTCGCCACCGCCTCGTCGGTCGCCACGGCCTCGTCCACGGAGGCCCCCTCTCGGGCGGTGTCCTGCGGCATTTCCATGAGCCCCCCTCAACGGAACATCGTATAGCGAGCGAGAAGCGCAACCGGGTAGCAGACAACCGCGAGCGCCTTGCTCGGCGCCATGGAAATAGCCCCCTTCTGATGGGCGAGCATGCATCCGACGAGGAACAGACTCGTCTCGCGGGCACGCGACTTCAGAGTGGTGGAACGCGCCGCGCAGTAACGCTTGTGCTTCCAATAGCCGATCGGATTCCTCTTGGCATTGGACGCAAAATTCTGCGTCAGACCGTCGGGCAGATAGTGGCAAATCGTGAGAATCTCGTTATCTGCCAGCATGTTGTAGCTCTCGTCAATGAGGAACCACACAGAAGATTCGGCAACGAACTTCTCACCGGGAGCCACCTCAAAGGGGTAGCGACGTAGGATCTCGGTGCGGTGAATCAGCGACGTATCACCACGGAAACCCATCTTTTCGTGTAGGTCCCACAGCGTCACCGCACGCACCCCGTCGGGCATCCACGTGCCCATGGGGGTGTGCTCGTCAGTGCCGCGCAAGGCGACGATTCCCGCGAAGGAATCATCGCCTCGGATCTCTTCCCAACGCGTAAGAACATGCTCCACCGCGGTCGGGACGAGGTGGTCGTCTGAATCCACGACAAAGAACAGCTCACTGCGACAGCGGGCGACACCCGTGTTCGTTGCCCGAGGCTTTCCGCCGTTCTCCTGCTTGACATAGTCGATCGAGATACGCCCCTCAGCAATCCAGCCTTGGACGAGAGACTCCGTGTCGTCAGTGGATCCATCATCCACGATAATCCATTGGAAATCCGTCGACGTCTGAGCCAGCAGCGACTCGTACAGCGCAGGCAAAATGTACGCGCGGTTGTATGTCGGGGTAAAAACACACAGTGTCGGGGCAGCGGTTGTCATCCGTATTCCTTCCGGCGAACGGCCTACGTCAGTGTTCTCCCGATTCAGTCTAGTTCCCCACCTGCGCCGTCGCCAAGGACTCCCCGCCCGTCAACCCCGCGACAGCATGGCCGCGATCTTCCCGACCGTCGAGCCGGAGCGGATCGTCACCTGGCGGTAGAAGTCCTCGCGCAGGAGGCGCTTGTGGTACGCGGTCTTCAGGAAGGTCTTCTCATCGAACTTTCCCCAGAACACGGCGTGCTTGCCGAAGTACACAGCCTCGTCCCCCAGCTCCATCGCCTCGATGCGCTCACGCACGTGGGCCCGGTCCAGGCCTCGCGTGAAGAAGAGCACGTCACGGCGTGCAACCTCACCATGCCACCAGTCGGGGAGACTGCGCAGCTCCGCGACGTAGTCCTGCGCCGTCAGGAGGGCCAGCCGGATCGGAAAGTCATAGCGGCGCGCCAGGACATCCTCGACTATCTGGGCGACGGCCTCGCGCGGGGTGTTGGTCCCAGCACCGACCTCGGCCTCGGCCTCGAAGAGGAGGTTGCCGCTGTTGATGTAGGTGCGCACGTTGTCGAAGCCTTCGGCGGCAATCTGCTCGCGCAGGTCGCTCATGACGACCTTATTCTTGCCGCCGACATTAATGCCGCGCAGCAGCGCCACGTATTCCATGTGTTCCTCCCCTTGCTATGGCGATCCCTCACCCCGTCAACCTGACACCAGGGTAGGGCCTCGGCTCGCATCGGGCGCTCTGCACCCGTTGGTATCGCACCGATTGCAGGGTGATCCGAGCCCGTAGAGAGGCCTAGCTGACGACACTGCCCACAGACTCTCTCGGGGCAATTGCATCGGTTGGGCCTGTGCGCAAGTTGTTGACGGTTTGTTTATGCGGCTGTTGTCCAGGCCCCCCTCAATTCCGCACGTAATTTAATCCGGTAACTTTTTAAGACAGCCTTAAAACGCTGCAATTCCAACGATGCGATTTCACGTTTTGAACGAGTCGAGGGAGAATTACGTGCGAAATGGGTGAGCGCCGGGCTAGACACAGCGCCGAGGCCACGTCTGCTCAGAAGGGGACACCTTTCCGTAAGATTCAACCTGATCGGCAGGATTCAACCCGATCGGAAGGGGTTGAATCTTCCCGATCGGGTGCACACCTCACACCAACAAGCATTTTTGCGGTACCCGAGCCCAGGAAAGCCCCTGCGCGGATGGGTTGCGACGATGCGGATAGGTTATCGCCACGCGGATAGGAAAATAAGCTATACGTATGCTCATAACCTATCCATGAAGCAACAACCTATCCACGTACCCGTGGGCATGAGTAGGAATGTGTTGCTAGAGGAAGCGATGCACTAGATAGGCCAGCAATGCACTAGCTACTAGGCAGTGCAATGCCACCCAAAGTAGTGCAATACCACCGATCAACAAGCGAAAACGCGGCTCCTTGGCAGCCACGCCACTAGGGAGGGCACCGGAGGGTCTGGAGGGCACGGGCGAGCTTCGAGGCGCGGGCCGGGCTGCGGTGCCCGTGGGCGGGGGCGGGGCCTGGCCGGACAACGAGCCGACGCACCCGCCCCAGACACATTTCGCACATAATTTCCCACGGTCACTTTTGGAGATAGCCCGAAAACGTTGCAATCCCAACGACATGAATTCAATGTTTGAAGTACTCGCAGGGGAATTACGTGCGAAATTGATGGGAGAGCAGCCCGTGAGGCAACGCCCCGCGCCTGGCTGCGGTGCCCGTCCCGCAGGCACGCACAAGGCCCCGGGAGCTCGCACTCCCGGGGCCTCAGCTCAGCAGCAGCTCAGCCAACACTCCACGTCGCGCCGTCGCGGCCGTCGGCGACGGTGACGCCGGCGGCGGCCAGGCGGTCGCGCAGCTCGTCGGCGCGCGCCCAGTCCTTGGCGGCACGGGCATCGGCCCGCTCAGAGAGCACGGCCTGGACCAGCGCGTCCAGCGCCGAGTGCTCGGCCGCAGCCGCACCAGAGGCACCCGCGCCGATGCCGGCCTGTCCACGCCACTGCTCAGAAGCAGGGTCCAGCCCCAGCACGTCCAGCATGGAGCGAACGAGGATCTGCTCGCGGTACACACCGGAAACGTCACCAGCAGCAAGCGCGGCGTTGCCGGCCTTGAGGTGCTCGTGCAGGACGGCGAGCGCACCGGCGACGTTGAGGTCGTCGTCCATCGCGGCGACGAAGGCCTCGGGCAGGTCGGCGGGCGCCAGGGCGATCTCGGAGGCCGGAGCCTCGCCGGCGGCCTCGATCGCGCGGGCCACGAAGGTGGAGAACTTCTCCCAGGCGGCGTGCGCGGCGGGCAGCGTCTCGGGGCCCCATTCGATGGCGGAGCGGTGGTGGACGGTGGACAGGGCCCAGCGCACGGCGACGGCCGGGTACTCCTCGGTGAGCGCCCCGATCGACAGGACGTTGCCCAGCGACTTGGACATCTTCTCGCCCTTGGTGGTCACCCACGCGTTGTGGACCCACAGGCGCGCGAAAGGCCAGCCCGCGCCGTGGGACTGGGCCTGCTCGTTCTCGTGGTGCGGGAAGCGCAGGTCGATGCCGCCGCCGTGGATGTCAAATTCGTCGCCGAGGTATCGGCGCGACATGGCGGAGCATTCGAGGTGCCAGCCGGGTCGGCCGCGCCCCCAGGGGCTGTCCCACGAGGCCGTGGCCGGCTCAGACGGCTTACTGGCCTTCCAGAGGGCGAAGTCGCGGGGGTCGCGCTTGCCGGCTTCGACGGCCTCGTCGATTTGGGCGTCGTCCTCGGTGGTGCGCATGTCGGCCAGGCGCTGGCGGGTGAGCGAGCCGTAGTCGGGCTGGGAGTGGACGTCGAAGTAGACGTTGCCGCGCCCATCCGAATAAGCGTGGCCCGCGTCGATGAGGCGCTGGACGAGGTCGATTTGGTCGGGGATGTGGCCGGTGGCGCGCGGCTCGTACGTGGGGGCCTCGACGCCGAGTGTCTCGTACGCCTGCGTGAATTCGCGTTCGAAGCGGTAGGCCCAGGCCCACCAGTCCCAGCCGGCTTCGGCCGACTTGTTGAGGATCTTGTCGTCGATGTCGGTGACGTTGCGCACGTAGGTGACCTCGTAGCCACTGCGGCGCAGCCAGCGGATCAGCGTGTCGAAGGAGACGGCGGCGCGCAGGTGGCCGACGTGCGGGGATCCCTGCACGGTGGCGCCACACAGGTAGATGCCGACCTTGCCGGGGGTGACCGGGTTCAGGGGCTGGATGCGGGCGCTCTTGGAGTCGTACAGGTGCAGCATGGCACCAATCCTACCTGGCGGGGCGAGGGGGTGAGGGAAAGGGGCGCTCCCCGGGAGTATGTAACGAGGCCCGGGCCCCGCCCATGCAACCGCGCGGGTTCGCTGGTGGGGGCTCGGGCCTCGGCGAGTCAGGGAAAACTCAGGCGCCGGGGCGCACGCGCTCGCGGATGAGCGCCTTGAGGTCCTCGGCGGAGTTGGCGAGCGGCGTGACGCGCTCTTCGCGTCCTTCGATGCCTGCGAAGCGCTCGGGCACGGGCGGGAGGTGGCCGGTTGCCTCGAGGATGGTGTCGGCGAACTTGACGGGCAGGGCGGTCTCCATGACGACGAGCGGACCCTCGATCTGCGAGCGCACGGCGCGGGCGACGTGCACGCCGTCGGCGGTGTGCGGGTCGAGGAGGTAGCCGCTTTCCTTCTCCGTGCGCGCGATCTCGGCGAGGCGGTCGGCGTGCGTGGAGGTGCCGGAGATGAAGCCGTAGGTCTCGCGCAGGGAGGCGAACTCGGGCGTGCCGGACAGGTCGAAGTAGCCGTCGCGGGCCAGGGCCTCGTCAAACAAAGCGCGGGTGGCATCCCCGTCGCGTCCCAGCAGGTCGAAGATGAAGCGCTCGAAGTTCGAGGCCTTGGAGATGTCCATGGACGGGCTGGAGGTAGCCAGCGTGTCCGCGGAGGAGCGGGGGCGGTAAACGCCGGTGCGGAAGAACTCGTCGAGGACGTCGTTCTCGTTCGTGGCGACGACGAGGGTGCCCAGCGGCACGCCCATCTGGCGGGCGATGTGGGCGGCGCACACGTTGCCGAAGTTGCCCGACGGCACGACGACGCTGACCGTGGACGAGGCGTCGGCCCCTTCGGCGGTGACGCGCAGCCAGGTGGCGACGTAGTAGCAGACCTGGGCGAGCAGGCGCGCCCAGTTGATGGAGTTGACGGCGCCCACATGCCAGGTGGCCTTGAAGTCGGCGTCCATGTTGATGGCCTTGACGAGGTCCTGGCAGTCGTCGAAGACGCCGTCGACGGCGACGTTGACGATGTTCTCGTCCAGAAGGGAGAACATTTGTGCGCGCTGGAAGGCGGTCATGCGCCCGGCGGGGGTGAGCATGACGACGGAAACTCCGCTTCGGCCACGCAGCGCGTATTCGGCGGAGGAGCCGGTGTCGCCGGAGGTGGCGCCGACGATGGTGAGCCAGTCGCCGCGGCGGGTGAGCTCGTATTCGAAGAGCTCGCCGAGAAGCTGCATCGCCATATCCTTGAAGGCTGCCGTGGGGCCGTTCGACAGGTGGGCGATGTGCAGGTCGGTGCCCTCCAGGGCGTCGACGGGGACGATCTGGGGGTCGGAGAAAGCGGGGGTGCGGTAGGCGCGGGCTGTGATCGCGCTCAGGTCGCCGGCGGGAATATCGTCGACGAAGAGGGAGATGATGCCGGCGGCCATGGCTGCGTAGCCGTCCTCGCGCAGGACGATGCGCAGCTCGTCCAGGTCGGAGCGAGACAGCGTCGGGTATTCCTCGGGCAGGTAGAGGCCGCCGTCGGGGGCGAGACCTTCCAGGAGGATGTCACTGAAAGAACGGGTGGGCGTGTTGGGGCCGCGTCGGGTCGAAATGTAACGCACGGGCCGATCCTATCGGAGTGTGCGCGTGTGAAGCGAGGGGGTTCGTCCTTCGTCACGTTTTGACGAGGCCGGGGCGGAGAGGCGGCGTGGGCGCGGCCAGGTGGTGTGTGATAGAAACGACGGGTGAGTATCGACGACGACAGGTGGGCGCCTCCGGGCACCAAGAGACGGAGAAAGGGATGGCGCAAGCGCAGGCGTGAACGCCGGGCGAGACTCGCCCAAGAAGCTGCCGAGCAGCTCGCCGCGAGCGCAGCGCAGGCCACCCCCGACACAGGCCCGACGCCCACGCCCGCGCGGGCCGCAGACTCGACACCCACACCCGGCCACGAAGCGGACGAGGGAGCCACGGCCTCGTCGACGCGCCGCGCTCCCGAGAAGCTGTGGAAGGATCCGCTTCTCCTCACCGGGACGCTGACAGTCCTTGTCATCGTCGTCATCACGGCCCTGTGGGGATTCGCTTACGGGCGTCCGGGTGTGCGATCCCGGGGCTACACGGGGACGGCGACGAATACGGGCGTGCTATCCGAAGCCTGGGCGTCGGGTGTCGACACCGCGTGGGTGATACCCAACGAGAAACGCAAGGGAGCGAAGGCAGCCAAGCAGAACCTGCTCGTTCGGGGCACGACCCTGTACGTCGCTTCCGTCGCGGAGAAGAGCGGCAGTCTGACGCTCACCGCCTACGACGTCGCGTCCTCGTCGCCGCGCCAACTGTGGGTGTCCGACGCGACGGACGTGCGCATGACGCGCGGATACTTCCATGCCGAGATCATCCCTCACGGCGCGCAGCTGCTGGTCGGCAACGTCATCGTGAACGAGGAGACGGGCGAGCAGACGCAGGCCCCCTGGGAGGACGACACTGCGATGGCGGTCGCCGACGACGTCGTCGTCACCTGCACGGGGCCGGAGCAATGCTCCGGCTGGACGCAGGAATCGGGAGCCTGGTCGCGCATGTGGACGACGCGGACGGGCTCGACGGCCGGCCTGGCTAGCACGTGGTACCTGCATGGGTCGCGCATCGTCGGCACCGGGGCGCAGGCCTCCTTCATTGCGCTTGGTAGCTATTCAAGCGCCCCGGCGCTGATCAACATCCACACGGGTGCGCGCACGCCTCTCGGGGAGGACCCGGGCTCGGGTGGCTCCTCCCGACCCATCTATTACCGGGCGAGTGACGGCATCGCGGTCGTCGACACGAACAGTGAGGTGACGCTGCTCGATCCCAGCGGCGCGGTTATCGAACGCTTCACAGGGCGCGACGCGGACGCCGTCGCGACGGATGACGGCCCGCCCCCGACTCTGGAGGAGCTGCGCGCCTTCTTGCGCGACGGCAGGGCGTCCTGGACATCAGGAACGGCCGGCTTGGACGCAAGCACGTGCGAGGACATCATGTTCTTCCCCAGTGCGGACCTGCCGCCGAAGACGCTGCCTCGCATCAACACGGTGCAGACCAACGCATTCGTGTGTTCCTTCCAGCCGAGTTCGATGCGGGCCAGCGCGAACGGCGCAGCGATGGTACTCGAGCTCAAGGAATGGCAGGAGCACACCGTCTACGTGCTTGACCTGGAGGGCTCCAGGGTCCTGACCCCTCCGGCGTTGAGGGACGCGACCAACCTGACGTGGGCCTTTGACGACCTGCTGATCGTGGTGACCCGGGAGGGGGTCGTGGCCTTCACGCCGCACTCGTCGTGACGCTACCCTGGTGCCATGACTGATCTGCCTTTCCGCATCGGCCAAGCGGTCGACGTCCACGCGTTCGCCGCTCCCGACTCGCCGCGCACGCTCATGATTGCGTGCCTGGAGTGGCCGGGAGAGCGCCCTCTTGAGGGTCACTCGGACGCGGACGTGGCCGCGCACGCGCTGTGCGACGCGATGCTACTGGCGACGGGTCTGGGCGAGCTCGGCACGGTCTTCGGCGTGGATCGCCCGGAGTGGGCGGGGGCGTCGGGGCGCGCGCTGCTCGAGGAGGTGCGCCGCATGGCCGCCGAGGCCGGCTGGGTTCTGGGCAACGCGACCGTGCAGGTCGTGGGGAATCGGCCTCGCATGGTGGCTCGCCTGCCCGAGGCCTGCGCCGTCATGAGCGAGATCGCGGGCGGCACGGTCACCGTGTCGGCGACGACCTCGGATCACCTGGGTTTCACGGGACGAGGCGAGGGCGTGGCCGCGCTCGCGAGCGCCCTCATGGTGCGCGCCGAGGGCTAGCCCGCGAGCGCTCGCCGGTCGGCGTTGCATGGTAGAAACGTCTCATGAGCAACGATGACCTGCGCCGTGGTTCCGACGACGAGGCGCGCACTCGCCCCTCCGACACGCCGAACGCGGATCCGCAGGTAAACGTGCCCGACTTCCCGGAGTTCGGGGAATTGCCCGGGTTCACGCCGCTGCCCGACCTCGCACCGCTGCCGGACTTGGCGCCGCTACCGGACTTGGATGATCTCCTCGCCGCGACCCCGTCGCCGCTCACCGACGAGGCCGGCACCGCCCTGCCCGCATCCACTCTTATGCCGGACGGGCCTTCCTCGGAGGAGGCTGCGCCCACCTCGAAGGACACCGCTTCCCCGATCGTCGCCACGGCCTCGTCGCAGGCGAATCCCGGAGGCGACCAGGCGACGACGGAGTTCCACACCCCCGGCTCGGCGTCCTCCGGAACGCGGGTGGACACGGCAGCTGTCAAGCGCAAGCCGTCCGTCGTTATGATCGTGCTCGGCTGCATTGCCGCGCTCAACTTCGGGATCGTTCTCTTCGTTCCCGGCCTGTTCGGGTCCTCATCGACGCCTTCGTCGAAGCCGTCGGCGGACGCCACCGCTGCGACGAGCACGGACGCGCGCGAACATGCGGCGAACCTGCCCGCCCGCGCACCCGGATACCGCGGGAGCGCCACGAACACGCACTCGCTGTCGCCTCAGTGGGCCTCGGGCGTGGCCACCGCATGGACGCTGCCCATTCCGGAGCAGCACTCCGCGCTCCCGCCCCAGGTGCACGTCGACGGTTCGACCGTCTACCTCGTCGGTCCAGGCTCTCCCGAAGGCGACGCCAGCCAAGCCGTCACCGTCACTGCCTACGATGTGTCAGGGGAACAACCCGCCCTCCTATGGTCTTCGACCGGCCCCTCAGCGAGTGACGTATCCAGCCCCTACACGCCCGCGTTCGTCTCGAGCGACGACAGCGTTTTCTTCCGCGACGTCATCATCGACAAGACGACTGGTGAGCAGACCCAAGCCCCCTGGGGCACGGCTTTTCCCCTCGCATATGCCGACGGCATCCTCGTGACCTGCATGCCACCGTCCACCTGCAACGGGTGGACGAGGGCATCCGGCGAATGGACGACCCTGTGGACAACACCAACAGGGCAGCTGAGTGAAAGCGGGTTGGAGCAACATTTCTTGGATTACGTGCCCTCTCAGTTCACGCTCTCCGGCAGCGGGGAACACACCTCCGTTCTGCTCCCGACGCGCTTTTCGCAACGTCCCCAGATCATTCACATCCATACGGGCGAGCTGACCACCCTGAGCGGCTCAGACGAAGACAGTAAGTCCCCGAGCGTCGAAGTCGCGTCCGACGGTTACCTCGTCTTCGACAACGTCAAGTCGCATGGCTCTCTCTTCGACAGTGACGGAACCTTGCAATCCACGTTCAGCGCGCCGCGCATGCTTCTTCTGCCGACGGTCAGTGATGACGGGACGTACCCGAGCATCTCAGGACTCAAAAACTACATGACTGAGGGGCAAGCGAAATGGTCGAGCGGTACGGTCAAACTGGAGCGCGACAACGACTGCAAGCTTGTGGCCACTCTCTCCGCTGGCGGATCGACGCGTAAGACCCACCTCCCGGAGGAGCTTCGCCGATACGCGACCGAGTACTGCGTGATGAAACCACGCCAGCTGCGCGTCAGCGCCGACGGATCAGCTCTCTACATTGACGCTTTTGATCGCGAGGACACGAGCAAATATTTCATCGACATCGATCACGGGCTCACCTATACGTCAAGCGAGATGAATGCGGCCGACCAACTGACGTGGGTCTACGACGACATGATCATCGGTTTGACCGACAGCGGACTCACGGCATTCGTCCCGGCATCCTCCTGAGGCCGACATCCGGTTACCGCACCGCCATTGACATGTGGTAGAAAATGAACATGAGCAATGACGATCATCCGGGCACGAACACTCCACCGCGCGCCGAACAGTGGGTGATGCCGAGCGGGACGCCCCCAATCCCCCAACCCGCCAGTGCGCGGCCCCGCTCGAGGAGACGCGGGAGGCCAGTCCTTCTCGCGGTTCTCCTGTGCATCGTCGTCGTCATCGTCGCCGTCCTCGGCATCCGTCAGCTCACACAGATCCTGGGGGGTCAGGACCCTCACCATTCATTCACCTCCACCTCTACCGTCGGCTACTCAGGGTCCGCGACGAGCACGGGAGCGATCTCTCCCGCCTGGGCCTCGGGCGTCGAAACGGCGTGGAGAATCCCCTTCCCCTCCACACAGTACGGCCCGCGCGCAATCACAACCGTTGAGGGCACCACCCTGTACGCCCTCTTCGAGGACCCCGACAATGCCACCCACCGGGCCACAGTCGCGGCCTTCGACATCGCATCCGCGCAACCGCGCGAGCTGTGGCACACGACAGGCCCTCTTCCCGAGTCCTTCGGGCGTCCGACTTTCGTCTCGCTGGCCGATCAGTTCATCGTCGGCTCCATCGTCATCGACAAGGCGACGGGCGCCCAGTCCCTGGCTCCGTGGGAGGGGTCGGAGGCGCTCGCGGCGGTTGACGGCGTCGTCGTGGCGTGCGACCGCAAACAGGCGTGCTCGGGCTGGACGCAGGAGTCCTCCTCGTGGGTGCGCCAGTGGGAGACAACCACAGCCCGCCAACGGAGTGGCCTGTCCACCTCGGCCATGCTCACGTACCCCAACACTCCCGTGATCGGTGCCGGAGAACACCAGTCGGTCGTCCTGCGGGTGGACTCGCCGACGCACCTGGCGCAGCTCCTCGATCCGCGAACGGGGCGGGTCACGGACGCCGCCTCTGCGAGCCCCTTCAGGGATAGGGACAACAACGTGGTGTCTTTCGTCATCGCCAGCGACGGGATCGTGGCGTTCAACGACGACGTGTTCGTTAGCTACGACGCCGACGGCTTCATCACGGGCACTCATTCCTATGAGAAATCGCTGAGAAGACCGACGCGCGATGGACGCGTGCCCTCCACATCGGAACTCACCGATTTCCTGGTCGGAGGACTGCCCACGTGGTCGAATGCGGTGGTCACTGCCCAGGCGGGGGCCTTCGCCCTCACGGTGACCCCGAGCGACGGAAGCCCAGCATTCGACCTTGATCCCGCCAACAACGACCAGTACCACTCCAGCCCCTTCTGGCCCTCAGAGGTCCGCGCCAGCGCCGACATGTCGGTCGTGTACGTCGAGTCCGTCGAAGTTAATACCACGGGCAACCGGTTCTTCTTCGACACGGCGAGCGGGATGGGACATGGGTCGGCGGAGTTCCACGACGCCGAGGACCTCTCGTGGGCCTTCGACGACCTGGCCATTGGCGTCACGATCGACGGCATCGTGGCCTTCACCCCAAAGGCCTCGTGATGTTTCAACCCACGCGCGCCTGCCCACGAACGCCCGCACGAGCGACGACAGAAATGACACTCCCATGAGTACCAACGCCCCCTTCAACGGGACTTCCACGAGAACTACGCCCACGCGGCACGGGCGCTTCTTCCTGACGGGCGTCGCGCTTGTCGCGAGCCTCGGTGCCTTCCTCGCTCCCTCGCTGAGCACGAGCGCCCACCAGCTCCCCGGCCCGGCGGCGACCCCGCCTCCGCACATCACCGGCTCGGAGCAGGAAACGAATCCGGACGTGACCGGCTACCGGGGGAGCGCCACCAACACGAACGAGCTGTCGAGCGCGTGGGCATCGGGCGTCTCGACAGCGTGGATCCTGCCCACCAGCGACTCTCTCCTGCCTGCGCAGCTGATCACCGTGGGTCAGACCCTGTACGTGCTCACCTACGGCAGCGGGAGCCAGGCCGTCGCCACAGTGTCCGCCTACGACGTGTCGGGCAGCGAGCCGGTCGCCCAGTGGACCACGACCGGACCCCAACTGTCCCGGATTCGCGCCGAGGCGTTCCCGTCCTCCGTCTCGACCCAGGACGAGATTCTGCTCAGTGACATCATCGTCGACCGCTCGACCGGCGCCCAGACGCAGGCACCCTGGGGTTCCGACCTGCCGATGGGGGTGGCAGGCGGCGTCCTCGTCACCTGCGACACCTTCAGCTCGTGCTCGGGGTGGTCCCGCGACTCGGGCGCGTGGACGAGGCTGTGGTCCACGACGACCTCGCCCCAGCGCCGCGCGGGCCTGGCCCACTCGGGGCTGACGGCTCCCGCGAGCGCCGTCATCGGCAGCGGCGCTGGTTCCGCCGTGGTCGTCCCCGTCGACGAGGCCCATCAGGCCCCACAGCTCATCAACCCGGCCACGGGGGAGCTGACGACTCTCGGAGAGGCACCCTCCGCGAGCGGTGCGCCCGTCTCCAGGGTCACGCTGGCGAGCGACGGCGTCCTCGTCGCCGGCGAGAAGGAAACCATCGCCTACAACACCGCGGGCGAGGTCGTGGGCACCTTCGGGGCCGGGTGGGAGCTCGACCGTTTCCCGGCGTCGGATCGCGCTCTCCCGAGCGTGGCAGACGTCGGAGCCTTCTTGACGCAGGGCGGCGCGCAGTGGACGACGGCCACCGTGGAGCGGCCCTATTCGAGCGACGTCAACGGTTATCTCCTGGCGGTGAGTCCGACCAGTGGAAACTCCAGCCGCACGATCAACCCCGGTGAGTCATTCTCCGACCACGCGCTGACGGATCCTTGGTCCGCCGCGCAGGTGCGCGCCAGCGCAGACGGCAAGGCGCTGTTCGTCCAGTGCTTGCCATCGACCCCCACCGGCCCCTTCTTCTTCGGCATGGAACGGGAGTTGACCTACGTGTCGCGGGAGCTGGACGAGGCCACGAACCTGGTGTGGGTCTTCGACGACTTGCTCGTGGGGGCGCGCAGCGGCGAGGTCATCGCCGTGACACCGCGGACCCCGTAAGCGGTTCTCTACACGACTCGTCCCCGACGCCCGAGGCCTGCTCATTGCGGTCACCGACGAGGGCATCGCAGCCTTTACACCGCATTCGTTCTAACGACAACGACAGACACAACACGAGAGGACGGGGACTATGACCGCCGACCAGCGCGCCGATGCGAACGACATGACGATGGAGACTCCTCGTAAACGAGGCCAAGTATTGATCATCGCCGCCGTCGTGGTGGCAACGATGATCGCAGGCTACGGTCTGGCCCGAACCTTCCTCCCTGTTCACGAGGACAACCCAAAGTACGCCAACGCCTCCCATGTGTGGGCGGATTCGTCTCCGGTGGGCTACCACGGAGATGCGACCGATACACACACCCTGTCCTCGGCATGGTCGTCGGGGATCGCCGTCGCGTGGAAACTTCCCATCGGCCAGTGGACATCGTCTCTGCCCCCGCGCCTCGTCACGGACGGCACGACCGTCTACGCGCTCGTCTACGGCCTGGAGGGCACTGCCCCATCATCAGCGACGATCATGGCGTACGACGTGTCCGGCACCGATGCACGCGAACTCTGGCAGACGAGCGGCCCGCAGGCTCCCGCCATCCGAGCCACGCCCAACCCCGCCTCCCTGACCACTGACACGCAGCTCCTGATCGACGGGCTCGTGGTCGACAAAGCGACAGGTACCCAGTCTCAGGCCCCCTGGGGAGACGCTCTGCCCATGGGTGTTGTCGACGGTATCGTCGTCACCTGTGACACGCGCGAGTCGTGCAGCGGGTGGACAGAGCAGGACGGGCAATGGACGCAGCAGTGGAGCACCGCGACCTCGCCGCAGCATCACGAGGGCCTGCGTACGTCCGACATCACGCACCCAACCGATGGCGTGCTCACTGCAAACGGGCGCTCGTCGGTGCTCGTTCCGGTTGACGACGAGCATTACACCCCGCAGATCGTCGACCCCCACACTGGCGATCTGACGACTCTGGGAGACTGGCCGCCCAAGGGCGAGCGCGATGTTCCTCGGATCATCCTTGCGAGCGACGGCGTGGCCGTCATCGAGGATTTCCGCACAGTGAGCGCCTACGATGCGTCGGGAGCCTTCGTCGAGACGTACGAGGCCAAATACATCGACGTTCCCCCCACGGATGATGGTCACATGCCCTCGCTCAAGGAACTCAAGGCCTACGCCACCAAGGACATGCCGGTGTGGACCACCGGACAGATTTCCATCTCCTTGGACCACGAGCACGACGAGTATTGCCTGTCTGTGCGTCCCACCGGCGCCACCTCCTACCCGATGGTTCACACCAGAGGCGTTTCCTACTTCGATGAAGCGGGTTATGGTGCTGTCGTCCCCACATATTCGCGCATGAGCGCTGACGCGTCCGCGCTCTTCGTGAAGGGACGCGGCGAATCGCGGACCACTGTCCATTTCTTCGATATCACCAACAGCACAACCTACGAGTCCGAGGAACTCAACGATTCTCGAACACTCGCGTGGGTCTTCGACGATCTGCTGATCGGGGTCACGGGCGACAGCGTCGTCGCGTTCACACCCGCCACGTAGCGACCGATAAACGACGCGTCCCCGACGCCCGAGACTTGCTCGGTCGCGTCGGGGACGTGTCGTGTGTGGTCAGGGGTGGCTCGTTGGGACGAGGCCGGGGCGTGCCTGGACGGCCTCGTGCCCCTGGGCGCTCAGTCCTCCATGTGGTGGAGCGTCGCGCGGTCTGCCTTCACGGGGATGGTCAGGCCCAGGCCCACGAGGAGGATCAGCATGATGCCGAGGATGCCCCAGTAGGTGTAGTCCTCGCCGGCGGGGGTCACAGCCTTACCGATCATGAGGAAGAGGCCGTACATGGCGGGGGCCATGAAGGACACGGCGCGGCCGGTCGTCGCGTAGAGGCCGAAGACCTCGCCCTCGCGCCCGGCGGGGATGATGCGCGACAGGAAGGAGCGCGACGCGGACTGAGTGGGGCCCACGAAGACGCACAGGGCCAGGCCCAGGGTCCAGAAGACGATGGGGCCGCGGGCGTGGAGGAAGAAGACACCGAAGCCGGCGACGACCATGGCGGACAGCGACAGGATGATGACCTTCTTCGGGCCGATCTTGTCGTCCACCCAGCCGAAGGCGACGGTCGCCAGGCCGGCGACAATGTTGGCGGCGATCGCGAAGATCATGACCTGTCCGGCGGTGAAACCGAAGGCGGTCTTGGCCAGGACAGCACCGAAGGTGAAGACGCCGGCCAGGCCGTCGCGGAAGACGGCGGAGGCGATGAGGAAGAAGAGGGTGTGCGGGGCCTCGAAGCTCAGGGTGCGAACGGTGCGCCACAGGAGCTTGTAGGAGTCGAGGATGGACTCGTGATCGCCGCCGGTGTGGACCTTCTTGGGCAGCGGCGGGTGGAGGATGACGGGGATGGCGAAGCCGCCGAGCCACAGGGCGGCGATCACCATGGAGATACGGATCGGCAGGTACTCGTCCGTGGGGACGCCGAGCAGGTTGGTGCCGATGAGGCCCACGTAGAGGATGAGCAGCAGGACGATGCCGCCGATGTAGCCGGACGCCCAGCCGAAGCCCGAAATCTTGCCGCGGTCCTCCTTCTCGCCCAGGTGGTTGAGCATCGCGTTGTAATTCACGGAGGCGAACTCGAAGAACACGTTGCCCAGGCCCAGCAGGGCGATGCCGAGCATGAGGGCGCCCTTGGGTCCGAGCACCGATTCGGGGTGTACGAAGTACATGGCGAGCATGCAGGCGACGACCAACCCTGTGAACCATCCGAGCCAGACTCCGCCCCGGCCTCGTCGATCGGCGCGCTGACCCGTGATGGGTGCGAGGAGCGCGATGAACAGGCCCGCGATGGTCATGCCGTTGCTGAGCCAGCTTGAGGCGGTCCCAGCGTCGGTGAAGACACCGTCGCTGGTCAGGTAGGTCGTGAACACGAAGGTCGTGGCGACCGCGTTGAAGGCGGCGCTGCCCCAGTCCCAGGCCGCCCATTCGACGACTTGGCGCGTGATCACGCGGCGGCGGGCGGCGGGCGTTGTGCTCATGGAATCGGGCTCCTTCGGTGGGGAGTGCTCGGTGGCGCGTGTGCGTCCAGGGTGAACCTACCACGTTTCGCGTTTCACGCTCTCCTCGAGCCGCCCTCGGAACGAGGCCGGGGGAACCACCAGCACAACCTGACCGCATGTCATATGCTGATGTGTTGCCCGGGAAGGAGGCCGATGATGGCACAGCAATCACTGCGTAGCGTGTCCGAGGCAGACGAACGACTGTCGACAACGCGCACAAGCTTCGTCACAGCTGCCGGATGCACTGCTGGCGCGCTCTTCTTTTTCTGCATTAGCAGCTTTTTCCCGATCGCCTACACGTTCTTTTTTGTCGCAGTCCCGATTCTCCTCGCGCTCGTTTTCCTGACACTCGGCTTCGCCGAAATCGCTCGACAGCACCGTGGAGTCCTCATGCATGTCGAGCCGGAAGGGATCGCCCTCTACCCATTTATTTTCCCCTTCTACGTCTCGTCGATCAGCTCCGTGTTCTTGATGAGCTGTGGCCCCATCGCCCTCCTTCTGTTCCTCATTCATCCAGACGCCATTAGCGGCTTGATCCTGGGCTTTTCGTATTCATTCCTCGGGTACACAATGCTCAAGATGACGGCGTATCGCCCCTCACGCATTCACCGGTCGCCACTGATCACGCTCGGCCCCGATCACCTGTCGATTCAGCCCCTCCTGCACGACAATCCGACGCACATCCGTTGGGATCACAATCCCCAGATTGAGGGTTTCGAGCTTTTCGTCGCCGCCCATGAGCCACACCAGTTGATGCACGTATCCACCCGCGACTCCGAGGATGCGCTCGTTTTCGAGATGAGGGGGATGCCCATCTGCTACTGGCAACTAGCACGGCTCATCAACCACTTTGTCGCCCATCCCGAGGATCGAGCAACGCTCGGGACACCGCAGGGGCCGCAGCTCGTCACCGATATCCTAACGGCGGGCTAGCCCATGCTCCCCCTGACGCTCATTCGGCGCCCCCTCACCCCGACCCAGGCAGACGCCATCATGCGACGAGCATGGATCGTCCCCGCGTGCTTGTATGCCGTCGGAGTCGCGGCAGCACTTGTCCTCGTTGCTCTCATCGCACTCGGCTTCCCCGCCCTCGGCCTGCGCTACGGGCTCGCTATCGTCTGCATTCTCCTCGTCGCCTTCATTCCAGCCGCCGTTGCCTACGCGCGAGCACCCAGCCGCCCGCCCAGGGTAACCGCCGCCACAACGCGCCAGGAGGACCGCACGGTCACCGAGCTGATGATCACCGGGGACACCACCTTTGCCCGGAGTCGCGCTGCCGGCATCGCATGGGGACTGAGCGGCATTGCTATCTCCCTCATTCCTCTCGCATTCTCGTCGAGCACAAAAAATGGCTTCCTCATGTCGCTCGGCATGGGCTTTTTCATCATCTATCTCCTCGTGAAAGTCCCAGAAATTTACTTTCCGCGTGAACATGGCGCACATGTGCAAATGATTGTTCTCGTCGCCGAGGGGTTCGCAATCGCCGAGAAAGACTTCGTCCCTCGTATCGAGACGGTCGCCTGGAGCTATATCGTTGGCATGGGTGAGACCATCAAGGGAGCGACCGCCATTCACTGCACCAAGGATGGCGAAGATGGCGTCCTATGGCTTCGCTTCAGCGACCCGGGGTTCTCCTATGTCGCCCTCGAGCGACTTATTGACTATTTCGCTTCCAACCCCCGGTGCCGACGCGTTCTCGGCACCGAGACCGGCGTCGACGTGGTGCGAGCCCTCCTGCGAGGGCAGGACCCGGACGCCTAAGACGCGGCCCCGTCGGCCGAAGGATCCACACAACGAGGCCGGGGGAAGCGCCAGCACAACCTGACCACATGCCATATGCTGGTATGTCAGGAACATGGGAGACGCACGTGGAGGGTGACGGATGACCGATACGCCCCAGCCTCAGCCTTATTCGCCGTCAGCACGTCAGCCACGGCAAGAATAGGCCGGAGAAGCCCGCGAGACTGGCGTCCCCGGAGGTGGGCAGGATCGCGCGCGCTATCCTGATAGCGTCATGACCTGGGCAGGACGCTCGTCTCACTGCACGACCACCGCCACCGATGACTTCAGAGAGTAGACACTGATGCTGACCAACAAATACGACGGGCCCCTGAATTCAGCGGCGGTGTTTGCCCTGACTGTTACCGCAGCCCTGTACAGCTTCATTGCACTGCTCAACCTCTTTCTCCTCTGGCTCTCCCCGTTTTCCATGCTCATCCTCGCGATTTTCATCTTCGCTAGCCACGCATCGACGCGTTTCTACTACGCCGCGGCGCTGTCTCGGAGGCTTCGCCGAGGCCCGGATCTCACGTTCTCCAACGGGGGCGTTGGCCTCACGCCGATGACGGCGCCCATCAAGCTGGTGACCGCGGACTTCATCCGGCTGGCAGCGGCGTTCCCCATCTCCCTGATCGCGTGCGCGCTCACGCACAGCATGGTCCTGTCGTCCGCCTCCACCACGACCGGCGGCGCTGTCAGCGCGGTGACCATCGGCCTGGATATAGTCACGGTCGTCTTTGGCCTGGCCGCGACTGGAGTCGCCCTGTTCATTCGGCGAGGCACCGCCTATCGCCTCAACACGATCCACCAGGGCCCGATCCTGACACTCACCCCAACCCACCTGGAGTTCCACCCCCTACTGGAGGCCGAGCCGGTCACCATCGCCTGGGATCGGATGCCCTACCTCGCGGGCATCGACCTCGTCACCGTGAAGAGGGATTCCACGAAGAAGGCACGCATCACAACCACGGGCAACCCGGTTCCCACGACGATCGACATCACGTGCCTGGACCTCACATACCAACAGCTCCAGCGCCTCATCGGCTGCTTCGCCTGCCGCCCCCAGTATCGCGGAGCCCTCGCCACTGACGGCGGGGTCACTCTCGTTCGGGCACTCATCGACGACAACCCCGCGCTCTGGCCGCGCTGAATCGCGAGCAGCGTACTGCGGGTGCGCACGGCCGGTCGGTGTTGACCTCCGTCGCCCTTGGCGCGCTTCCTGGCACGCGCGGGGTGCGCGCGGAAGCACCCTGATCGCTTCAGTCCGCCTGCTCCTGATCGGCGAGGAGGCGCGCGAGCGCCAAGTCGAGGGGGCGCGTGACCTTCAGGGACAGCTCGTCACCGGCAACCGTCTGAACGGAGCCACCGATCGCCTCGACGAGGCCGGCGTCGTCCGTGGCCGCCCGGGCCTCGTCCGCGCCCAGGGAGGCACCCGCCTCGTGCGCACGGGTGAGCACATCCCAGCGGAATCCCTGCGGGGTCTGCACGGCCACCATGTCGGAGCGGCGCGGCGTGCCCGTCACGACGCCGGAGGCGTCCACGGTCTTCAGAGTGTCAGTGACGGGCAGGACGGGGATGACGGCACCCGCGCCGGCGCGCACCGCGTCGATGACGCGCGCGGTGACCCGCGGGGGTGTCAGGGGGCGAGCCGCGTCATGCACGAGGACGACCGTGTCCGCCTCACACTCACCAAGAGCGGCGAGTCCCAGGGCCACAGACTCCTGACGCGAGCGATCGGAGCCGGCAACGACACTCACGCCGCCGACATCGGACAGAGCGGAGCGAAATTCCTCGATCGACGAGGCCGGGGCCGTCACGACGATCGCGCCCACTCCCCCGGCGCGTAGGCCGCGGGCCGCCCACCAGACCAGGGGGCGACCCGAAAGTTCAACGAGGGCCTTCGGGCCCTCGCAGCCGAGGCGAGAGCCGGAGCCTGCGGCCGTCAGGACCGCGCGGACCTCACTCGTCGACGGCATCTTCTTCGACTTCGATGCGCCCCTCGGCCAGGACGGCGTCGAGGCGCTCGGCGGCGGCGGACTTTTCGATATTGCGCGCCAGGGCCAGCTCGGAGGTGAGGATTCCGCGCGCCTTCGTCAGCATGCGCTTCTCACCCGTGGACAGCTTCTTCAGGTCATCGCGGCGGGTCAGGTCACGCACGACCTCGGCGACCTTCACGATGTCGCCGGTGGCGATCTTCTCCTGGTTCGCCTTGAAGCGGCGCGACCAGTTGGTGGGTTCCTCAATGTAGGGGGCGCGCAGGACGGACAGGACCTCCTCAAGGCCGTCCTCGTCGACGATGTCGCGAACGCCGACCATGTCGACGTTTTCGGCGGGAACCTGAATCTCAAGATCACCCTGGTTCACACGCAGCTTCAGGTACGTCCGCTCCTCACCACGAATGGTGCGCGTCATGACCTCTTCGATCGTGGCTGCGCCGTGGTGCGGGTAAACGACCGTCTGACCGATTTCAAACGACATGGATGGACTCCTGGATGCTTGCGTGGATAGCAGAACTATTCTACCAGCTGGCGAGAGAATCGGACCCATACAGTGTGAAAGCTCAACGTTACACGTATACAAGGAACGACACAAACAAACTTCAAGCACGACCGCAATTCGTCCCAGCATGCGACCCTGGTCACGATCAAACGTGCACGATAAGGAGAGTCATCACACCCGAAAAGTCCCGTGTTTCCAGGCATAGCGAAGCCCCGACCTCGTCAGCATCAACGAGGCCGGGGCTCGGCGTCAGGTCACTTGCCCTGGTTGGCGACCGCGGCGATCTTCGCCTCAGCCTCGGGATCCAGGTAGGTGCCACCCTTCTTGATGGGCTTGAGGGTCTCCTCGTCGAGCTCGTACACCAGCGGAATACCGGTGGGGATGTTGACGCCAGCGATGTCCTCGTCGGAGATCTCATCCAGGTGCTTGACGATAGCGCGCAGCGAGTTGCCGTGCGCGGCGATCATGACGGTCTTGCCGGTCTTGATCGCGGGAACGATGGCCTCGTCCCAGTAGGGCAGCAGACGCGCGATGACGTCCTTGAGGCACTCGCTCATGGGAACGGGCTCACCGGCGTAGCGGGGATCCTGATCCTGCGAGAACTCGGAGCCGGCCTCGATGGCGGGCGGAGCCACGTCGAAGGAACGGCGCCACAGCATGAACTGCTCCTCGCCGTACTCGTCGCGGATTTCCTTCTTGTTCTTGCCCTGGAGCGCACCGTAGTGACGCTCGTTGAGGCGCCAGTTGCGCTCAACGGGGATCCAGTGGCGATCGGCGGCGTCGAGAGCCAGGTTCGCGGTCATGATGGCGCGACGCAGCATCGACGTGAACAGGAGATCCGGGAGAACGCCGGATTCCTTGAGGAGCTCACCACCGTGGGTAGCCTCCGCGCGGCCCTTGTCCGACAGCGGAACATCCACCCAACCGGTGAAGAGGTTCTTTGCATTCCATTCGCTCTCGCCGTGGCGGAGCAGCACCAGTTTGTAGCTCATGTCTCCATTCTTCCACAGGTGGAGGCCCCCTCATACATCCCGTGGGGTTGATCACGCCACAGCTTGGACACTTTTCTCCCTCACGACCACCTCTCCCCCCTGACGCCCCCAAGGCGGCTGGAGCTCTCGGTCAGGCCCAGACCCCGGGCATACCCTGATTCGCCCCTGACTCACCCGAAATTTACCCCTGACAGCCTTGAGATTCCGCGGTTTTACATGATTACCGGAACAGTGTGCGCCCCTCGTTTTTACCCGTACGGTTAACTTCATGAACATCACACGACGCACCCTGGCAGCCTCTCTCATCGCTGCGACCGCTCTCGCCCTCGGTGCCTGCGGCTCCTCGAAGCCCCAGGCCACCGATGCATCCCCCGCCGCAGACCCGACGACCCCGGCGGCCACCCCCTCGGCCACGGCCTCGTCCGTCCCGACCGTGTCCGGATACCGCCCCGGCGAAATCCCGGCCATCCCCCTGTTCTCCGTTCCCTCCGTCGACGTCTTCGCCTCCAACGCCGATAAGGCCATCGTCGACTCCGCCTCCAAGTCCCTCAACACCGTCCCCGGCGTAACCATCTCACCCGCCAAGTGCGACGGCACCTCCCTCGTGTCCGGCTCCACCGTCTTCGGCGGCGACGGCTCGGTCGTCTCCTCCTCGGACAACGGCACCGTCGTCAACGACGGCCAGGGCGGCGGCACGATCACCGAGGGCCCGATCTCGATCGTCTACGGCGGCGACGGCTCCGGCACCTACTCCAACGCCGATACGATGGTGTCCCTCGTCGTGAGCACCGACGGCTCCGGCACCTACTCCACCCCCACCACAAGCATCGTCCTGGACGGCCAGGGCGGCGGCAACTACTCCAACTCCTCCACCTCCGAAACCATCACCGTTGAAAGCGACGGCTCCGGCGTGTACTCCAAGGGCACCGTCACCATCATCAACAACGGCGACGGCACCGGCAGCTACTCGGACGACAAGCTGACGATCCAGAACAACGGCGACGGCACCGCGACCGTCAACGGCAAGGAAGTGAAGGACGCGCCGAAGGTCGGCAAGCTCGGCAAGCTCGGCAAGTTCCCGCCCGTCGCCAACCTGAAGCCCGTGGAATCCTGCGGCACCGTCATCACTCTCGAAGATGGCGTCCTCTTCGACTTCGGCAAGTCCGACATCCGCCCCGAGGCTGCCCTGACGATCAAGTCGCTCGCGACCGTGCTCACCAGCAACAAGGTCCCCGCTGCCCACGTCTACGGGCACACCGACTCCATCTCGGACGAGGCCTTCAACCTGCAGCTCTCCCAGGAGCGCGCGGACGCCGTCGTGGCCGAACTGAAGAAGGACGGCGTGAGCTCCACCCTGGACGCGACCGGCTACGGCGAGTCCAAGCCGGTGGCGCCCAACGAGAACGCCGACGGGTCGGACAACCCCTCAGGTCGCGCGCTCAACCGCCGCGTCGAAATCTTCATCCCCGCCTTCTAGTACCCCAACTAGGGCTTGCCTACGACCGATCGACGAAAGGGAGACACCATGTCCCTGAAGTCCCCCCTTCCCGCTGCGGCCGCTCTCGCCGTCGCCACCGTGGCCCTCACCGGCTGCTCCCAGACCGCCAACGTGTCCGGCGGCGACTCCTCCGCCCCTGCAGCTTCGTCCGCTCCCGAGGCCTCGAGCAGCCCGAGCACGGACACCAAGACCGATGCATCCAGCGACTCCGGCAAGTCGGACACCTCCAAGGACTCCGGCAAGTCCGACGCCGCCGACACCTTCACGATCGACGAGTCCAACACGCACGTCGAGATCCCCGCGGGCACCAAGACCGTCGTCATCAACGGCTCGAACAACCACATCGAGGGCGAGGCCGTCTCCGAGATCACGGTCAACGGCTCCCAAAATGCCATCGCCGTGAAGTCCGTCCAGAAGGTGTCCTTCACGGGCTCCAACAACTCGGTTCAGTACGAGGAGGGCAACGCCCCGCAGACCGGCACCGACTCGGGCGTGAATAACGCCGTCACCAAGGACTGACATCCGACGCAGGTGAAGGGGTGGCACGCATCTGCGTACCACCCCTTCAGTGCATCGAGAAAGAATTGCGGGCGCACGTGGTGTGCGCCCGCAATTCTGCTCTCACTCAGGCGTGTGCCTTGCGATAGGCCTCAACAATCGGAGCGGGGATACGACCGCGGTCGGACAGGTCGTGTCCCTCTTCCTTCGCCCAGGCGCGAATCTTCGCATTCTCCAGGCGCTGCGCCGGGTTACCGGCGTTGCCGCGGCGGCGGGTTGTCCCCGTCTTACGGCCAGCCTTAATGTAGGGCTGAATCGCTTCCGCGAATTCCTCGAAGTGGGCGCGGTTCAGATCAATTTCGTACGACGCACCATTGAATGCGAAACGCACGGTCTGATCTGCGGGGGTGCCGTCGAAATCGTCGACGACTTCCACAATCTTCTTCGTCTTCTTCACGATGTCTGTCCTTTCAGAGAAAAAGAGACGGGGAATTTCTGAAAAAGTCAATTCCTATCATGAGGATATCGCAATTCATACAATTTCTGCTAATAAACAATTCATCATGGGAACGTGAGCTACGCAGCATCGATTTTTTGATCGGAGTAATTGAAAGTTATACTCGTAGGCAACCCGAGGCCGGTTTGGCCTCGTCGAGATGCCACACGATACGAGGAGACCCAGTGAGCCGAGCACACCACCCCCGAGCGGCGGCCTGGGAGCTCTACTTCACGACGACGGCTCGCCTCACCGAGCGCATCGAAGCCGCCCTCAAGTACCAGGCCAGCCTGTCGATGCCAGAATACTCCGTGCTGCTGATGACCGACCGCGCCGGGGAGACGGGCGTGCGCCCCTCCCGCCTCGCCCACCAAGTCGTCTTCTCACGCTCGCGCCTCACCCACACGATGAAGCGCCTCGAATCCCGCGGCCTCATCGAGCGCCGCCCCTGCGAGGGCGACGGGCGCGGAGGCCTCGTCTTCCTGACGCAGGCAGGCAAGACCCTCTTCGACGAGGCCGCCCTGGTCCAGCGCGACGTCATCCGCCGCCTCTTCCTCGACGACATCACGCCCGAGGAAATCGACATGCTCACCGGGCTGTTCACGCGGGTGAGCGAGCGCCTCGACTCCGACACGCCATGTCCGTGAGCACGCGACGCCTCGCGGTCGCAACACTCCTCACCGGGGTCATCGCCGGCCTCGTCGGCCTGGCGTGCATTCACCTGCTCCACTGGATCCAGACCCTCGCCTGGGACATGCACGGCGGCACCCTCCTGCAGGCCGTCAGCGCCGTCTCCCCCGCCCGTCGCGTCGGCGTCTTGACGCTCGCCGGTGTCGTCGGCGCACTCTCCTGGTTCCTGCTCTTCCGCCGCAACAAGGCCGTCACCTCCGTCGCCGGTGCCGTGAGCGGCACCCCCATGCCTCCCCTGCGCGCCACCTGGCACGCCCTGACCCAGGTCCTCGTCGTCGGCCTCGGCGCGTCTGTGGGGCGCGAGGTCGCCCCACGAGAGATGGCCGCCGCCTTCAGCGCGGCCGCCGCCGACCGGCTGGGGCTCACCCCCGAAGATCGGCGCATCATCGTCGCGTGCGGCGCGGGCGCAGGCCTGGCCGCCGTCTACTCGATCCCCCTGTCGGGCGCGGTCTACACCCTCGAGATCCTCCTCGTGTCGCTCTCGGCGCGCGCGGTGGCCCCCGCGCTCATCACCTCGGGGATCGCAGTCCTCATCTCCACGGGATTCACGAGGCCGACCTTCTTCTACACGGTCCCCACCCTCACGCCGTCGCTGTCCCTCACGGTCTTCGGGGCGCTCATGGGGCCGGTGCTCGGCGCCGCTGGATGGGCGTTCAAACAGGCCGTCGCGCGCACCGGGGCAATCCGGCCGCGCGACTGGCGCATCCTCGTCACCCTGCCCCTCGCGTTCGTCGCCGTCGGCCTGGTCTCTACCCGCATTCCTTCCGTGCTCGGCAACGGGCAGGCCAGCGCGCAGACGCAGTTTGACGCGACGTGGGCGGCCGGCGCGGGACTCACATTCGCACTGGTGGTCCTCCTCGCCAAGACGGCGACCACGTTCCTGACGATCGGCGCGGGAGGCTGGGGCGGCGTCCTCACCCCCGCGGTCGCGCTCGGCGCCGGGCTGGGAGCCGTCATCGGACTGCCGTGGGCTGCCGCATGGCCGGGCTCAGAGGTCGCCGCCTTCGCGTTCATCGGCGCGGCAGCGTTCCTCGGAACCTCCATGAAGGCACCCTTTACCGGGCTCATCCTGGTCATCGAGTTCACCGGCCAGGGCACGACGATCCTCGTGCCCGCGGTCCTCGCCGTCGGCGGCGCCACGGCGGCCGCGACCTGGCTGACCCGCCGGGCTTCAACGGGCCGCAGGGCCCACTGAGCCGCCGTATTTCGCTGACCCACCGGGTTGAGTAGCCCCCTTACGGGTGCCGCAGCGGCTTCTGTCTGAGTGCTACGCGGATAGGTTGCGCACATATGGATAGGTTGTTCCTATCTGGATAGGTAATGCGCATATGGATAGGTTATTAAGCTATCCGGATGTTCATTACCTATTCGTATGTGCAGTCGTTCAGCACCCGATGGCGGCGGCGACCTGGATCAGCCGCCGCGCATCAACGGGCCGCCGCGCATCAACGGGCCGCCGCGCATCAATGGGCCACCGCGCATCAACGAGCCGCCGCATCCACCCCCTAGTGGCACGTCACCGCCCGGGACACCCCGGCCTCGTCCCCGGCCTCGTCCCCCTCAATTTCGCATGCAATTCCATCGCAGATACTTCAAGATCTTAAATTACAGCCCCGGAATTGCAACGTTTTCGAGCACAATCAAAAACTGACCAAATTAAATTACCTGCGAGATTTATGGGTAAGCGACGGCATCAGCGAGACGCAAGAGACGCACGTGAGAGGCACCAGCAGGAGATCAGATCTGCGCGAGCGCCTGATCCAAGTCCGCAATCAGATCTGCGCGAGCGCCTGATCCAAGTCCGCAATCAGATCTGCGCGAGCGCCTGATCCAAGTCCGCGATCAGGTCGCCGGCGTCCTCCAGGCCGACCGCGAGGCGCAGGAGCGTGCCGGGCACGCCACCCACGCCGCCCACGCGCGTCGAGTGCGTCATGATCGCCGGGTGCTCGATGAGGGACTCCGGCGCGCCCAGGGATGCTGCGAGCGCGAAGACACGCGTGCGCGTCGTCAGCTCGATCGCCGCCTCCTCGGTGGTGACCTGGAAGGACAGCACGCCGCCCACGCCGGCCGGGTTCTGGGCGCGCGCCAGCTCGTAGCCCGGGTCCGAGGCCAGCCCCGGGTAGTGGACGGCCGTGACCTTCGGGTGGGCGGCCAGGAACTCGGCGACCTTCTGCGCGTTCTCGCAGTGGCGCTCCACGCGCAGGGCCAGGGTCTTCAGGCCGCGGTGTGCCAGGTACGTGTCGCGCGGGGAGGGCACGTGCCCGAGGGCCATCTGCAGCTTCACGGCCTCGGCGGCGCCGTCGCGCTCGCCGAAGAAGGGCTCGACGTGCGCGGGCAGCTCCAGGCCATCACGCAGGATGAACGCACCGCCAACCACGTCTGAGTGGCCACCCACGTACTTGGTCGTCGAGTGCACGACGACGTCCGCACCCAGCTCGAGGGGACGCTGCAGGACCGGTGTCGCAAAAGTGTTGTCCACGATCAGCAGGCCGCCGACCTCGTGCGTGAGGGCCGCAATCGCAGCGATATCCGTGACCAGCAGGAACGGGTTTGAGGGCGTCTCCACCCACACGATCTGGGGGCGCGAGGCGCGGATGACGCGCTCGGCCTCGGCCAGGTCGGTCAGGTCCACGGCCTCGGAGGTGATGCCCTCGGCTGGCTTGATGACGCTCAGGAGCTTGTGTGTGCCCCCATACACGTCGGTCGAGTGCACGACGTGATCGCCGGGGCGCGCCAGCAGGCGGATCACCGTGTCCTCGGCGCTCATGCCCGAGGGGAACGCGAAGCCGTGCGTCGCCCCCTCCAGGGCCGCGAGCGCACCCGCGAACGCGTTGGTCGTTGGGTTGCCGCAGCGCCCGTACTCGTAGCCTTCCCGCAGCTCGCCGGGCCGATCCTGCACGAACGTCGAAGCGACGTGGATCGGAGGCACCACGTCACCCGTGATGGGATCCGGGTCAAACCCAGCGTGGATGGCCAGCGTAAAGAAGGTCGTACAGTCAGGCGTGCTCATGCCTCCACGCTACGAGGCCGGGGCTGCATCCGCCGAAGGGTTTCGTCCGCCGGTCGATTGTGACAGCGCGCCTACACCCAGCCGGCGAGAGCGATGCGCGCCTGCTCCTCCAGGGACGCGACAGCCCCCTCCGAGTCATTGCCCCAGGGAACGTAGTGGAAGTCCCCGCCCCCGGCCTCGACGAAGGTCTCGCGGTTGAGCTGGTCGATCTCCTCGAGCGTCTCCAGGCAATCCGCCATGAAGCCCGGGCAGATGACGTCCACGCGCGGGCACTTCGCGCCGCCCAGCTCGGCCATCTCCTCGATTGTCTGCGGGCCCAGCCACTCGGCCCGCCCGAACACGGACTGGAAGGTGGCCGTCAGCGACCCCATCGCCAGGCCCAGGCGCGACTCGAGGGCGGCGACCGTACGGCGGCACTCGGCGCGGTAGGGATCCCCGGCCTCGTCCATGGCGACCGGGACCGAGTGGAAGGACACGACGACGCGGTCCCCCGCGAGGAAGTTGGGGCGGCCCACGCGCTCCCAATGCCGTTCGAGCGCGGTCGCGAGCGCGTCGATGTACGCGGGGGCCGCGGGGAAGGAGCGGTGCAGGCGCAGCTCGAAGCCGTCACGGTTGCGGCCGATCCAGCTCGCGACCGCGTCATTGATCGTCGCCACCGTCGAGGCCGCGTACTGCGGGTAGGCGGGCAGGATCGCCACGCGGCGCGCCCCTTCGGCGTGCAGGCGATCCAGGACCGAGCCAATCGAGGGCTGCCCGTAGCGCATCGCGACCTCGACGCGCACGCCCGGCAGGCGCTCGCCGAGGAGTCGGGCCTGCTCGCGGGTGTAGTGCATGAGCGGCGAGCCCTGGTCCATCCAGATGCTGCGGTACTTGTGGGAGACCTCGCGCGGGCGCACGCGCAGGATGATGCCCTCCAGGATGGGCTTCCACAGGAGCGGGCTCATCTCAATGACGCGGCGGTCGGAGAGGAACTCGCGCAGGAATGCACGCACCGGGCCAGGCCCGGGAGCGGTCGGCGTCCCCAGGTTGACGAGGACGAGGGCGGGGCGGGCTTCGCCGGTGTGCACTGCGCCGGCCTGCGCTGCGCCGGTGTGCGTGCGGATCGAGGTCGAGGTACTGGCTGCTACGTCCTGGGAGTTCGTCACGCCACCAGCCTAATGTTCACGTTCTCCCATGTCGCTGACGCTGTGTCACCTCCCGGGGCGTGTTCGCGCTGCTCGCAAAGGCCCGGGCTTATTCGCCTCGGGTAGCGTCGAAGCCTTGCAGCAGCCTTCGATTCCCAATACGGCCCCGCCCCACACGTCGCAGGTCACGCTTGGACGCGACAGGGGCACTGCCTTCCTTCCGCCGGTGACTCGACGCCCGACACCCAGCGCACATCTGCGCCACGCTCCTCGCGTCTACACACAAGGGTGCCCCGCCTGCGACAGGCGGGGCACCCCGACGTTATTCAAGCGAGCCTACTTGGCTCACTTCCTCCCGGCGGAGGTGTGCGGCTCAGGCCTGGCCGTTCTGCGAACGGATGAACCACGCCTGCTGCTCGAAGCGACGGATGTAGTCGTTGAGGATGTCGGCGGAGGCGGAGTCCTCGGCGTCAACCTTCTCGTGCACGTCGCGCATGGTGCCGACGGTCGCGTTGATGGCGGCGACGGCGAGCTCCTCGGCGTCATCGGTCTTGATGAGCGTCTCGGGGACGGTCGGCAGGGTGTTGCGCTGGGCAACGACCTCGGGCAGGCCGTTGGGGACGACCTGGAGGGCGCGCATGCGCTCAGCGATCTCGTCGGAGGCCTCGCGGGCGATGTCAACGACGTCGTCCAGGAACAGGTGCAGCGAGCGGAAGCCCTCGCCGGTGATGTTCCAGTGCAGCTGCTTGCCCACGAGGGACAGAGCGGTCACGTCGGTGAGGACCTTCTGCAGGTTGCCTGCGAGAACGTCGGAAGCCTTGAAGCCGGTGGATTCAACGGTCATGTTGTTTCTCCTCTGCATATGTATTCGGTACGGGGCTTACCCTTGTGGGGCCATGCCCTTCAGACACATCTATCTTGGCCCTTTGGTCCCAGGATTTCTAGTGCTATCCACCGTTTAGTCAAATGTTTCACTATCTCGTTGCTGTGAGGGAATATTCCTCAGATTTCAGCGTTTTATCGTCATTGACGCTTACGTTTTCCAGGCCAGGTTCGCCTAACCAATCTTGCCCGAGGCCACGGTTGCCTCATGCGGTTGGATGTCGGAATTTGGGCCCTGGCACCTGCAGGAGCACGACGGCGCAAGGCGCCGATATGCAAGCGGGGCTTCATCAACACCCTCTCACGCGCACGTTAACCCGATGGGTGGTGGCCTCGGCCCTTTCATCCGCATGTTAACCCGCCTCGTGGAGCGTGGGCAGCCGCGCCCAGCTTCCACTAGGTGGGTTTAGCTGCGCATCAGTGGGTTGAGGCTGCCACTAGAGGGGCCCAGCTGTCACCGGTGCCCCGCAATTCCAATCCAGCAGCGACGCTGGCAGTCATAACGGTCCGCCATAACCACGCATCGGCGTGCTCATCCACACGCGGGCACGACGACTCGCACGTGGGCCCGATGGTCTACATGTGGGCAGCGCCGCCCACGCGCATATCTAAGGGTTGACATACGCATCAAAGGGCTTACGTGCGTATCAAGGGATTAACGCGTATCTTCAGCGGTTCACGTGCAACCAACAAACCACGACAGACACCGAATCCGCCAAAATGCAGACCCATTCAGCCACAACCGTCGGTTTTGGTCTCTTTTTGCCCAATGGGTCTGCACTGTGGCGGCCGCACCGCCTCAAGTCGCGGCCTCGCCGTCACCAATCGGGGGGAATTGCACGACACGGGGGTCCGACACGCCGGCGACACGCCGCAAGAAGGCTTCGTGTAGTGCAAAACCCCCATTGGAGGGGTCTGGGTTTTTCGGACCGTTTGTTTTGAGAGGGTTGTTCTGAGTAGTCCTGGCTGCTTGTGGCCGGGCAGAATGGATGACCATGAGGAAGTTCTCGAAGCACACGCCTGAGCAGATTGTCGTGAAGCTGGAGAAGGCCGAGGCGCTGCGAGGTGAGGGCATGAGTACGGCCCAGGCCTGCCGCGTGCTGGGTATCAGTGAGGCGACGTTGTGCCGGTGGCGTCAGCGTTATGGGTCGATGAGTCGTAGTGAGGCCAAGGAACTGCGTGAGTTGCGCGAGCAAAACGCGCGCCTCAAACAGTTGCTGGGTCAAGCAGAGTTGGAGAAGGCAGCGTTGCGAGAGTTGGCGGAGGGAAACTTCTAGGCCCGGCGCGCAGGCACGAGGCTGTGAGCTACCTGGTTGGCCAGGGGTTTTCTCAGCGTCTTGCACGGGCGCGTTGCCGGGCTGTCCCGGTCAGCGTATTGCCGGACCCGCGCGGCGGGCGGGGCGAAAACGCTGCGTGATCATGGGCCGGTGCGCCAGTGGATGAACGATTTTGCCGCCACGCATCGACGGTGGGGCTATAAACGCGCCTGGGCGCGGGCCAAGAGCGAGGGCATTGTCATAGGGCGTGATACGTTCCGGCGCTTGTGGCGCGCCGAAGGGCTGCGCGTGCGCCCGCGCAAAGCCCCCAAGCCCCGCACCGCACCACGCCTACAGCGCCTGGTCAAGGCTAGTGCCCCGGGGCAGGTGTGGGCCATTGATTTCCAGTTCGATTCGGATTGGAAGGGGCGCGTGTTCAAGGTCTGTAACCTCATCAATGAGTTCACGCGCCAGCACCTGGCTTTCCGCGTCGAGCGGCGCATGGGTGCCGTCGACGTGATCGAAATGCTTGACCTAGCTGCCCTGGCCCATGGGGCACCCCAGGTGCTGCGCGCCGATAACGGGCCCGAATTCATCGCCGCAGCCATGGGGCGCTGGGCCAGCGAGCACGACACACTCCAAGCATTCATCCCCCCAGGCCAACCGTGGCATAACGGGTTCGTGGAGTCCTTACACAACCGCATGCGTGATGAACTCCTCGAGGACAACATGTTCGAAGACCTCAACCACGCGCGCGCCCTGATCGGCGCCTGGTCCCACCGCTACAATGAAGAACACCCCCACAGCGCGCTGGGCTGGCTCTCACCCAACCAATACGCGCACCAATGGGCACAACACCACCAATAACAACCAACAACCCTCAAAACACCCGGCCCACAAAACCAGACCAGACCACCATCACCACCGGCATGGAGAACGCCAGGGGCACGGAGAGCCCGGAGGCAGCGCCCGTGAGCGGCAAAAGCCCGACAACAGGACCCAAGGGCGGCCCCACTTTCGGTACAAAACTCTCCCAGCACAAGTAGCACGGCCCCACTTCCGGTACAAAACTCTCCACGCACACCCACCCTCACCGCATGTCCGGGACAAAACTCTCCCTGCACGCCCAAAATGGCCCGATTTGGCGCAATCTACGCATGCGGGGAGAGTTTTGTACCGCTTTGGTCAGCACAACACTGAGCAGGGAGAATTTTGTACCGAACACAAGGCAGAGTTGGGGCTAGCCACGACACCACAACAGGCACCACAAGTGCGGAAGGCACCGGGGGAACCACAGGAACCCGCCGCATGACCGGCGGGCTGCGTCAAGACCACCGCCAGACAAATTTCGCATGCAATTCCCCCACGGCACGATCCAACACAAGCTCAAAAACCGCAGAATATCAACGATCAGATTTCAAAACCTGAAATACCCTCAGGAGAATTGCATGCGAAATTAATGATTGACAGCCAGGACTGGGCAACAGACAGCAACCCAGGGCCAGGCTGCGGTGCCCGTGGGCGATGGCGGGGCCTAGCCGGGCTTCGAGATCGACCACTCCGAGCCGCAGGCTCGCGTGTGGCGATCTCGCGGGCGGGCCGCCGCCCACGGGCACACCAAGCAGCCCGGCCCCGTCAACGCATACAAAAACGCCCGCCCGTTACCGGGTGGGCGCATCTGAGCCGCCTGTGGGAATCGAACCCACGACCTATTCATTACGAGTGAATCGCTCTGCCGACTGAGCTAAGGCGGCCGCGCCTGCCGTTCCACCGTTTCCGGGGCGTGCAGGCAACGGCACAACTCTACTGGACAAATCGCGCCGAGCGCAAACCAGGACACCCAACAAGGGGATGTCGTGAGTCACGTCCCTACTGGCACATGAGGCCGTCGGCGGGCACGGTCCCCTTCACGAAGTAGTCCTCGACGGCGCGGACGACGCACTGGTTGGCGCCGCGGCGGTACGCGGTGTGGTTCCATCCTTCGACGGAAACGAGGACGCCGCTGGCGAGCTGCCCGGACAGGCCCTGCGCCATGGAGTAAGGCGTCGCCGGGTCGTGGGTGGTGCCGATGACGACGATGGGAGCAGCACCCTGAGCGGTGATGCGAGAGCGCTTGGCGTGCTTGGTCGGCCAGGCCTCAAGGGCGGCCGACGGGTAGCCCACATACTTGCCGAGGATCGGCAGTTCGTTCTTGAGCGTCTCCACCTGGGCGGCCCACTGCTCGATGTTTCCTTCGGGAGAGTAGTCCAGGTTGTTGATCGCGTTGATCGCGTCCGTGGAGTTGTCCTGGTAGGTACCGTCAGGGTTACGCGAGTTGAGAGTGTCGGCGATGGCGAGCAGGCCGCTACCGTCGCCCTTCTGCCACGCCATTCCAAACGCCTGCGTGAGCTGCGGCCACCACTGGGTGTTGTACATGGCCCCAGTCAGCGCGGTGACGGCCAGATTTTCGGTGAGCGGGCGCGCCGGGTCGTTCGTGCGCATCGGGCTGTCCTCGAGAGAGTCGAGGAACGAGCGCACGGTCTGGATTCCCTCGTCGAGGCTGCGGCCCATCGGGCACGAGGCCTGGGTCGCACAGTCGGAGATCCAGTGCTGGAGCGAGGCGTCGAGGCCGCGCATCTGCAGGGCCGTGACCTCGTTGACGCTGAGGGTCGGGTCGAGGGCGCCATCAAGCACGAAGCGGCCGACGCGCTGAGGGAAGAGCCCGGCGTAGGTGGCGCCGAGGAAGGTACCGTAGGAGTAGCCGAGCAGGTTCAGGGTGTCCTGCCCGAGGACGGCGCGCACCATGTCGAAGTCGCGGGCTGCGCTGACGGTGTCGATGTGCTCAAACAGGCTGCCCGAGTGTTCGCGGCATCCCGCCGCGACCTCTCGTGAGTCCTTCTGCACTTCGGCGACCGCGGACTGGGGGGATTCGTCGCCGGTGTCGATGTCTTCGTCTTCGCCGGCGTTACGCTCGTCTTTCTCCGTGTCGGTCATGCAGAAGACGGGGGTCGAGTCGCCGACGCCTCGGGGGTCGAGGGCCACGATGTCGTAGGCCTTGACGACGGCCTCGCCGATTCCCTGGGCCGCATAGTAGGGCAGCGAGGAGACGACGGCGCCGCCGGGGCCGCCCGGGTTGATGAAGAGGGCGGGCGCATTCTCCACGCCGGAGCGGTGGATGGCCAGCGCGAGCGTGATCTGGTCGCCGTCGGGGTTCGACCAGTCGAGCGGCGCCTTAAGGAACGCGCACTGGTACTCGCTCGCGTCGGAGGAGTCGACGCCCTGGAAGGAGTCGAAGGTTCCCTCCGCGCACGCTCCCCATTCGATCGCCTGCTCGTAGTAGGACTGGGTGGAGCCCGACTGAACCGGGATGGGTGCGGCCGAGGAGGTGGCCGTCGTCTGGGGTACCGGACCCTTGCGCTGGGTTCCGTAGTAGCCGATGACGGTCAGGACGATCGCGACGACGGCGAGGATTGCGACGGCGCCGGCCGCGATGGAGCGAGTCTTCATGGCCACGATTGTAACGGAGAAACGCCGGGTCAGTTTTCACGCCTGGGGGCGCAACGAAATCGCCATGTCTTCGAGGACCAGCAGGGGGTTTCCGTTCGACACGAGGCGCTTGCGAGCGGTTTCGATGTGGTCGACGCGCGCGAGGGTCTGGCGGGGCGTGGAATCGCGGGCAATCTGGCCCACCAGGTCGGCGAGGTCGGTGTTGATGAGTTCGCCGTCCCCACCCACCTGGATCATGAGGACGTCGCGGTAGATCGCGAGCAGGTCGATGAGCGCGCGGTCGATCGCGTCGGTGAGGGCGCGCTTGGAGCGGCGCTTCTGGTCCTCCTCGAGCTGGCGGATCATCGTGCGCGAGGCCTTGGTGGCGCTCTCGCCTTCGTCCATGCCGAGCTGGCGCAGCAGCTCCGCCTTTTCGCGGGCGTTGCGTTCGCTGACTTGGGCGTCGGCTTGGGCTTTCGCGGTCTCGAGGAGGCGGTCGGCGGCCATGACGGCCTCGCCGACGCTGCGCACGGACGCGGGGGCGGTGATAATGGCGCGGCGGCGTTCACGCATCTGGGGGTCGCGGGCGAGCGCGCGCGCCAGGCCGATGTGCGACTGGGCGGCGCGCGCGGCCTCGAGGGCTACCTCAGGGGTGGCGACGCCCTCGCGCACGAGCAGGTCGGCGACGGCGGCCGCGGTGGGGATACGCAGGCCGAGGTGGCGGCAGCGCGAGCGGATCGTGGCGATCATGTCCTCGGGGCTGGGGGCGCACAGGAGCCACACGGTGTGTTCGGGCGGCTCCTCGATGGCCTTGAGCAGGGCGTTCGCGCCGGACTCGCCGAGGCGGTCCGCGTCCTCGACGACGATGACGCGCCACAGCCCCTGGGAGGGCGAGGACTGCGCCTGCAGCACGAGGGAACGCGCGGTCTCCACGTTGATGATCGAGGTCTCGGTGGCCGCGAAGACGACGTCGGCGTTGGTGCGGCCCATCGTCGTGCGGCATCCGGCGCACTGGCCGCATCCCACGGTCTCCCCCGTGCACTGCAGGGCTGCCGCGAAGGCGCGCGCAGCGACGGAGCGACCCGAGCCGGGAGGGCCGGTGATAAGCCACGCGTGGCTCATGGAACGGGCGTCGTCGGAGGCGTGCGCGCCACCGCGGGAGGCGACGATCGCGCGAGCGGAGGCCGCGGCCTCGGAGAGCTTAGCGACCGCCGCTTCCTGTCCGACCAGCGAGGACCAGACGCTCATCATTCATCCCAGAGCGCGCCCTGGGATTCGCCCAGGGCTCCCACCATGGTGGCGGGCTTGCGGGCGCTGCCCTTGTCCGCGTTCTTCTGACGCGGCTTCTCAGAGTCACGATCAGTCTCAGGTGCTGCGGATGCTTCAGACGCAGCGGGTACCTCAGATGAGGACGAGGCCGGGGTGTCCTGAGCGGGCGCGGGAACGGAGTCGGAGGCCTCGTCGATGGTGACGACCCCGCCCTCGAAGCGCTCGACGAGGACGCCGCGGATCTCGGAGAAGACCTCGTCGACCGTGCCCACCGCGTCGATGACGACGAAGCGGTCGGGCTCGGCGTCCGCGAGGCGCAGGTACTCGTGGCGCACGCGTTCGTGGAAGTCCATGGACTCGCGCTCCATGCGGTCCGGGGCGTCGGTACGTCGGCGCGCGCCGACCTCCGGGGGCAGGTCCAGGAGGAAGGTCAGGGACGGGTAGAGGCCGCGGGTCGCCCATGCGCTCAGCGAGGCGATCTCGTCCACGCCGAGGGAGCGGGCCGCGCCCTGGTAGGCCAGGGAGGAGTCAATGTAGCGATCCCCCAGCACGACCGCGCCGCGTTCGAGGGCGGGGGCAATGACCGTGGCGACGTGATAGGCGCGGTCAGCCGCGTACAGGAGGGCCTCCGTGCGCGCGTCGACGTCTTCGGGGCCGTTTTGCACGAGGCGACGGATCTCCGTGCCCAACTCGGTGCCGCCCGGCTCGCGGGTGACGACGACCTCGCGGCCACGGCTCTCAAACCAGTCGCGCACCGACTGGATCTGCGTGGACTTCCCCGAGCCGTCGCCACCTTCGAAGGTGATGAACACTCCTCGCGCTGCCATCAGCTGTCCTTCTTCGTCGCGGCCTTCTTGGTGGCCGTCTTCTTCGCCGTCGTCTTCTTGGCAGCGGTCTTCTTGGTCGTGGTCTTCTTCGTGGCCGTCTTACGCGTGCGCTTGGGGGCGGGGCCCTTGGCGCGCTTGTCCGCCAACAGCTCGTAGGCGCGCTCGGCCGTCAGGTCCTCGACCGTCTCGGCGCGCGGCACCGTCACGTTGGTCTCGCCGTCCGTCACGTAGGGGCCAAAGCGGCCGTCCTTGACGGTGACCTTCTTGCCCGAGATCGGGTCCTCGCCGAACTCGCGCAGCGGCGGGCGGGCCGTGCCACGGCCGCGCGTCTTGGGCTGAGCGTAGATGGCCAGGGCCTCGTCCAGGGTGATGGTCAGCAGCTGATCCTCCGAGGCCAGCGTGCGCGAGTCCGTGCCCTTCTTCAGGTAGGGGCCGTAGCGGCCGTTCTGCGCAGTGATGACCTCGCCCGAGGCCGGGTCCGTGCCCACCTCGCGCGGCAGGGACAGCAGATTCAGCGCATCCTCGAGGGTGACCGTGGAGATGTCCATGGTCTTGAACAGCGAGGCGGTACGAGGCTTGGCGGCAGCCTTCTTCGTCTTCTTCGCGCCCTCCTCGGTGCCCTCGGTCTCCTCGGGCAGGACCTCGGTGACGTAGGGGCCGTAGCGACCATCCTTGACGATGATCGTGTGGCCGGTCGCGGGGTCGATGCCCAGCTCGCGGCCGTCGTCGGCGGCGCGGGAGAAGAGCTGATCGATCAGCTCATCCGTCAGCTCGTCGGGAGCGACCTCCGGCGGCACGTTCGCGCGCGTCCCGTCGGTCTTTTCCATGTAGGGGCCGTAGCGGCCCACGCGCAGCGTCACGCCGCGCCCCAGGTCGATCGAGTTGACGGCGCGCGCATCAATGTCGTCACCCAGGGAGGCGACGTCGTGGCGCAGGCCGCCATTCTCACCCGTGCCGTCGGGGCCGAAGAAGAAGCCGGACAGGAACTCCGTGCCGTTCTCCTCGCCCGCAGCAATACGGTCCAGGTCGCCCTCCATCGAGGCCGTGAAGTCGTAGTCGACCAGGTTCGCCAGGTTCTCCTCGAGCAGGCGCGTCACGGAGAACGCCAGCCACGTGGGCACCAGGTACTGGCCGCGGTGCGTCACGTACCCGCGGTCCCCGATCGTCTGGATGGTGGCCGCGTAGGTGGAGGGACGGCCGATGCCGAGCTCCTCCATGGTCTTGACCAGCGTTGCCTCCGTGTAGCGGCCCGGAGGCTGGGTCTCGTGGCCGTCGGGGGTGGCCTCGGTCAGGGTCGCGGGATCACCCTCGGCGACGTCGGGCAGGGTCTTCTCCGCGTCGTTCTTTTCCGCGTCGTAACGGCCCTGGTCGCGACCCTCCTGGTAGGCCAGGCGGAAGCCCGGGGAGGTGATAACCGTGCCCGAGGCCGAGGACAGCACGTCGTGGCGCGCACCGTCGACCTCAATGCCGGTGAGCACGCGGATCGTCGCCGTGTAGCCGAGGGCGTCGGCCATCTGCGAGGCGACCGTGCGCTTCCAGATCAGGTCGTACAGGGCCAGCTGCTGCTTCGACAGGGAACCGGCCACCTCGCCCGGCGTACGGAAATGATCACCCGCGGGACGGATCGCCTCGTGCGCCTCCTGCGCGCCCTTCGACGTGGTGCCGTACAGGCGCGGGGAGTCGGCGACGGCCTCGGCCCCGTAGAGCTGGGTGGCCTGCTCGCGGGCGGCGTGGATCGCCTGGCTGGACAGCGCGGTGGAGTCGGTACGCATGTAGGTGATGTAACCGGACTCGTAGAGGGACTGGGCGGTGCGCATCGTCGAGGAGGCGTTCCAGTGCAGTTTGCGCGACGCCTCCTGCTGGAGGGTGGACGTCGTGAAGGGGGCGGCCGGGCGGCGGCGGTAGGGCTTGCGGGTCACCGAGTCGATGACCGAGGCCGGGGCATCCGACAGAGCCTGCGCGTAGGCGTGGGCTGTGGCCTCGTCGAGGTGGAGGACGCCGGCCTTGGCGGCCTTCGCGCTCAGCTCACCCTTCTCGGAAAAGTCCGAGCCGGTCGCGATGGCGTGGCCGTCCACGGAGGACACGCGCGCGCCGAAGGCCTGGCCCGCCGACGTGAAAGCCGTGTCGATCGACCAGTACTGGGCGCTCACGTGCGCCATGCGGTCGCGCTCCTTGGCGACCACGAGGCGCGTGGCCACCGACTGCACGCGGCCTGCCGACAGGGAGGGGCGGATCTTGCGCCACAGGAGAGGCGACACCTCGTAGCCGTAGAGGCGGTCGAGGATGCGGCGGGTCTCCTGCGCGTCCACGAGGTCGGTGTCCAGGTCGCGCGTGTTCTCCAGGGCGCGCTGGATCGCTTCCTTCGTGATTTCGTGGAAGACCATGCGGCGCACGGGAACCTTCGGCTTCAGGACCTGCAGGAGGTGCCACGCGATGGCCTCACCCTCGCGGTCCTCATCAGTTGCCAGATAGAGTTCGTCGGACTCCTTGAGGAGCTTCTTAAGTTCGGTGACCTTTTTCTTCTTATCCGGGTTCACCACGTAGTAGGGCTTAAAGCCATCATCCACGTTAACGGCGAAACGGCCGAACGGCCCCTTCTTCATGTCCTTGGGCAGCTCGGAGGGCTGCGGGAGGTCGCGGATGTGGCCGATTGAGGCGGTCACGTGGTAGTCGGGACCCAGGTATCCCTCGATGGTGGCTGCCTTCGCAGGAGACTCCACGATCACGAGCTTCGTCGCTGACATTGCCGGTCCCTTCCGTCGCTTCCCCAGTATTTGTAGCACCCTCGTCCGCGGTTCACCTGGCGAGGCATCTGGGATGGACCTTACCGCGTCCCACCCACATCTGGGTACCGGTGTCGCTTCCGCGCGTCTCACGCCGCCCGGGTTTGACATTCACGAGGCAGTGGCGGATTCTCGCGCGCGGGCGCGCCCGGGCGAGGCACCGGATGGTGCACCCGGGGATACCTATACATAGGGGGAAGCCCCGGCCTCGTCCCGCGTCCCCGCGACACCCATCGTTTGTGTGACGGGCACTTCATCGGGCAGAATCGGTGGCGTGATCGCAAGTGTCCTGTCCGGTATCCCCTTCCCCGTGTGGTTCGCCATCGGGTGCGTCGTCGTGCTCCTGCTGAATCACTACGTCAAGCAGGCGGCCGCGCGCGCGAAGGGCGCCGTTCCCGCGCCGCGTGACGTGCGCAAGGCCGGCAAGGAGAAGGACTGGAACAAGCTCAACGAGCACCACACCCCGACAATCCACGGCAAACGCGAGGACATGGCGACCGAGCCTCGGGCGCGCCTGCTTGCCCCGTCCATGGTGTACGCGCTGTGTAACGGCGACCCGGTGAACGAGCTGGCGCTGTCGGCCCCGGAGGCCACGAAAACCATGATGGAGCACGACTGGGGGATCACGGACCGCGAGGGCCTGATCCGCCAGCTGTATTCGCTCCTGCGCGCGGGGCAACGCGAGGGTTTCGCGTCGCTGCGGGAGCGCTGCCAGAAGAAGTCGTGGGCCGAGTCCGAGATCGCCCGCCTGAACAAGACTGCCGACTCGTCGATGGAGGACTGGGAGAGTCGCTGGCGCATCCGCCGTTTCCTGGACAACGACCGCGGCATTCAGACCCTGGATTTTGCCGCGTGGGATTTCCTGCGCGCAGCGAACCTGACGCGCGCGGGCGCGGGCCTCGGCTGGCTCAGCGAGGACGAGGCCTGGGACACGTTCGCTCTCATCAACCGCGCGCTGCAGCACTCGTACTCCTCGTGGGACGAGGCCTGGGAGGCCTTCCGCACGACCCGCTGGCTGTGGGCCGCCGAGGGCGACGTTCAGACCGCGGCCAACGACCTGCATGACCGTAACCGAGGCGAGTTCCTCCTCGGCGCGTCGGGCCTGTGGACGACGATCCCGTGGGATGCCCCCTACCCGACGACCCGTTTCCTGCTGCTCGATGCGCTCGCCGACATGGGTGCGTTGCGACTGCTGCAGCCTTCGGCGTGGCACTACGCATCGGCGTGGGAGCAGGACCTGGACGCGCACACGCGCACTCGCGCCCCCATGTCCATCGGCGGCAAGCCGATCGTCCAGTAGCAACACCCTGGAACACGGGACGTATAATGAGTCGTCAGTCCTGATACGCGAACCGCACAGTCCAGTAGGAAGTCTGGGCGATGCCTCGCATCCGTCGCTGCGTCGAGCAGAATCCAGCGTCATCGGGTCCACCGTGGTGTACCTGGAGACGAGTAATGAAGACGGAATCCACACTATATTTCGATGGCCAGTTCTGGGTCGGTGTCATTGAGCGCCACGAGGCCGATCGTGTTCGCGCCGTTCGGATCGTGTTCGGCGCGCAGCCCTCAGACGCGGAGTTCTACGAGTTCCTTCTTGCTCACGCAAATGCGCTCTTATCCCGCCTCGACGAGGCCGCTTGGGCTTCCGATATGCCCCAACGCCGGGCGCCGCACCACAACCCCAAGCGCGCACAGCGCCAAGCGTCCCGCCTCGCTCGCCGTGCGCTTCCTTCTACTGCATCACAGGCAGCGATTCAAGCAGAACGCGAACGCACGGCACAAGAACGAGCTTCCATGACCAGGCAAAAGAAATGCCAGAAAGCTGAAGAGAAACGCCAACTCGCCCGCCTGAAAGCGAAAGCTCGCCACCGCGGCCACTAAGGACTGCGCATTAACCCCTCGACACGCACGTAAACCGCATAACCTGCGCGTGGGCGGCGCTGCCCACGCGCACATCATCAGGCCCACGTGCGGGTGAAAGGGCCCACGTACACATCATCGGGCCCACGTGCGCATGATCGGGTTTGCGCGCGTACACGGGCGGCCACGAAGTGGATAGGAAACCACGAACTGGATAGGTTATGACGTTGCGGATAGGAAAATAACCTATCCAGATCAGCGCTTCCTATCCAGATCGGCTTTTCCTATCCAGAACGCGCAGCCTGCTCCTTCCCAGATGAAGGGCGCGACGATGCAGGCCACCGCAGTAGCAGGCCCCGCGCCAGCAGTTCCGCAGTACCTGGCCCCGCACGGAGGCGTTACCCCCGCGCATCGCCATCCGGCTGGAGACACACACCCTCACCTCATGTACAATGTTCTGTACATAGGCGAGCAGAGGAGCACCCATGAAGACCATGACCTACACCGAGTCGCGCGCACGCTACGCCGAGGTCCTCGACCAGGTCGTCAACGACCGCGAGGAAATCGTCATCACCCGACAGGGTCACGAAAGCGTCGTCATTATCGCCCTCGACGAGTACGAGTCCCTCATGGAGACCGTCTACCTCATGCAGTCCCCCGCGAACGCCCGCCACCTGCGCGATTCGATCGCGCGTCACCGCGCTGGCGAGGGCGTCGTCCACGACCTCATCGAGCTCGACGAGGACTGATCATGCACATCACATGGGACGAGGAAGCCTGGAACGACTACGTCTGGTGGCAGTTCGAGGATCGCAAGACCCTCAAGCGCATCAACGCTCTCATCAAGGACATCCAGCGCAACGGGAACGAGGGGATCGGCAAGCCTGAGCCTCTTCGCTACGAGTTCTCGGGGTACTGGTCGCGCCGGATCGACTCACGGCACCGCCTGATCTACCAGATCAGCGACGATGGCAAAGCCCTCTGGATCATCTCCTGCCGCTTCCACTACGGCCAGTAGCATTCACGAGGACCGGGCTGATTCCACCCCAACAGACGAGAAACAACACCCTGACGCCAAGCGCCGCGGCTGCCCCTGCAGCCGCGGCGCCCACGCACACAACAACGCTCAGTACGTCAGGAATCCCCAGCGGATCAGGTCGCGCAGGGGTGCCTCGACCTCGGCGCGCACATCATCGGCTTCAACGGACGTGAGCATCGCGACCGCCGCCGCGATCTGGCCGACCGTCAGCTCACCGTCCGAAGCGCCGACCACCGCCGACACAGCCGACGACACCGGCACAGAACGGCCCAGTCCCCCACCCTGATGCATGATGATCAGCTCCGGGTCGGGGCTGCCCGGCACGTAGTGGCGCTCCTCGCGCACGTCCGAGGCGCGCCTCAGCGCGGTGTCCCACAGCTCCGGGGCACGCAGCGAGGCCAGCGCCCACGCGACGTCGCGCCCGCGCGGGGCGTGCCCATCGAGGGACAGGTCGTAGGCGCGCTTACCGCCCGAGGCGGCCTCGGCCTCGTCGAGCTTGCGCAGCGCCACAAAACCCATGCCGATCGCACCCGTGCCCGCGCGGCGGAAGTCGGCCAGCCACGAGGTGAAGGCCCGCTCGTAGTCGGCGCGGTCCATGAGCTGGCCGCCCGAGTCGCGAATCCACATGTCCACGTAACGGGCAGGATCGAGGACATCGCGCTGGACGACCCACGCGTCCACCGGCAGGCCATCACACCACGAATCCACGCGCCACGACCACTGAGTATCCGGGTTGCGGCTCTCGGGGATCTCCCAGTTGGCGAGCATCTGCAGGGTGCCGCCCTCGTTCATGCACGCGGGCGCACCGCGCAGGACCGCGCGGATCAGGTTGTCACGGTCCATGCCGCCATCGCGGTACTCGAGCAGCCCGGCCGCGCCGCGCACCGAATCCGGCGTGATCACGAAGGGCGGATTCGTGACGATCAGGTCGAAAGTCTCACCCTCGACGGGCTCAAACAGGGAGCCCTCGCGCACGTCGATCGTCGTCTCGTTGAGGGCCGCGTTGAACTGGGTGATCGCGCACGCGCGCGCCGACAGGTCGGTCGCCACCACGCGGCCCGCGTGCGTGGCCAGGTAGAGGGCCTGGATGCCGCAGCCGCAACCCACATCGAGGGCCGAATCAACCTGCTCGCGCACCGTCATCTCCAGCAGGGTCAGGGTCGCGCCGCCGATGCCGAGCACGTGGTCGTCGGCCAGCGGCTTGCCGGTCTGCACCTCCCCCAGGTCCGAGACCACCCACCACTCGTGGTCGCCGCCCGGCAGCGAGGCCGCGTGGGGTCGCAGGTCGAAGAGGGCGCGCATCCACGGGTCCGCCTCGACCTCGGGTTCGGGCGATTCCTCGTCGGGGTTACGCATCGTCGGCAGGCTTGAGGCCTGCGGGGACAAGGCCTCCTCACACTCCTCCTTGGGTTCACGCTTGGGCGCACCGCCCGCACGGGGCATGACGAGCGCGGAGGCGGCCTCGGCCTCGTCGATGGTGGCCGCAAGGCCGAGGGACCCCAGCCCGCATGCGCCCAGCGTCAGCAGGGCCGCGTCCAGGGCCGAGGCGCGCTCTGGCTGGCCGAGGACGAAGAAGCGCGTGAGGGTAGCCGCCGGGTCGGTGACGCCCGCGAGCTCGACGAGGGCGGGCAGGCGCGAGTCGCGCATGAGGGCGGACAGGGCGCCGTCACTGAGCAGCGTCTCAAGGGTGTCAGTGGTCCAGCTTGCCGCGATAACGTCGAAGCGCAGGCGCGCGATGAGGTCACGATCGAGGGCGGGGACGGGTGCGGAAGTCGTCATGACTCTAGACTATCCCCGCACGTACAATGCGCGTAACGACACGAGGCCCCCATGCGAGGCCCATAGGAGGAAAACCCATGTCCGGTGGACTTGTCGCACTGCTCGACGATATCGCGACCCTCGCGAAGGTCACGGCCTCGTCGATCGACGATGTCGCGGCGAACGCCGTCAAGGCCTCCTCGAAGGCGGTGGGCGTCGTCATCGACGACACCGCGGTGACGCCCCAGTACGTGTCGGGCCTGAGCCCGGCGCGCGAGCTGCCCATCATCGGCAAGATCGCGCGCGGCTCCCTCATCAACAAGCTGTTCATCATCCTGCCGATCGCGCTCCTGCTCACCTGGCTGGCCCCGCAGTTTCTCCCGTTCCTGCTGGTCGTGGGCGGCGCGTACCTGTGCTTCGAGGGCGGCGAGAAGGTCCTCGAGAAACTCGGCTGGCTGCCCGGCCACCACGAGGAGCACGAGGAGAGCGGGGCAGCCTCCGCCGAGGAACTCGAGAAGAGCATCGTCGCCTCCGCGACCCGCACCGACCTGATCCTCAGCGCCGAGATCATGCTCGTGTCCATGGCCGGCCTGTCCAACGAGACCGGCATCATGCGCGTCGCCGTCCTCATCGCGGTCGCGTTCTTCATGACGTTCTTCGTGTACGGCCTCGTCGCGCTGCTCGTGAAGGCCGACGATTTCGGGGCGCGTCTGGCTCGCGGCGCGCTGGACCCCAAGGACAACCGCCCCGGCCCCGTCGACAACGTCGGCCGCACGATCGTGCGCGTCATGCCGCACATCTTCAGCGTCATCGGTATCGTCGGCACGGTCGCCATGCTGTGGGTCGGCGGCCACCTGGTCATCGCGAACCTCGCCGAGGTCGGTGTGCCCGTCTTCCACCACATCCTCGAGGCCGCCGAGCACGCGGTCGCATCGGCCGGCGGCTTCGTGACCTGGCTGGTCGAAACCCTCCTGTCCGGCATCTTCGGCGTCATCCTGGGTGCCGTTATCGCGTGGATCGTCACCGGGGCTTCCGCGCTCGTGCGCCGCTTGCGCGCCAAGGCCTGATTTCTTTCGTTTCACGAGGCCGGGGCATGGTCGGGTGACCGAGCCCCGGCCTCGTCGTTGATCGCACTGCGCGAAAGATGACACACAACCCCTTCGCAATATGGGACTAAAGGACTACGCTAGTGTCATCAGCAAATCGCGCACGACGCCCCGAAGGAGCATCATGACCGTCTACACCCTGCCCGACCTGCCCTACGACTACTCCGCTCTCGAGCCCCACATCTCCGGGCGCATCATGGAGCTGCACCACGACAAGCACCACGCCAACTACGTGGCCGGCGCGAACGCCGCCCTCGAGAAGCTGGCCGCCGCCCGCGAGGCCGGCGACTTCGCCGCCATCAACCTGTGGGAGAAGAACCTGGCCTTCAACCTCGGCGGCCACACCAACCACTCCATCTTCTGGACCAACATGACCGGCGAGGGAGCCTCGCGCCCCGAGGGCGAGCTCGGCGCCGCCATCGACGAGTTCTTCGGCTCCTTCGAGTCCTTCCAGGCTCAGTTCGCCGCCGCCGCTCTGGGCCTGCAGGGCTCCGGCTGGGCCGTCCTCGCGTGGGACACCGTCGGCAAGCGCCTCGTGACCTACCAGATGACCGACCAGCAGGGCAACATCCCGGTCGCGACCGTGCCGCTGCTCATGATCGACATGTGGGAGCACGCCTTCTACCTGGATTACCTCAACGTCAAGGCCGACTATGTCAAGGCCTGGTGGAACCTCGTGAACTGGGAGAACGTCGCCTCCCGCTTCCAGGCCGCCCGCCTGTCCTCCGGCCTGGTCAACGCCCACTCCGCACTGTCCGACCTGGGCACGCAGACCATCGACACCGTCAAGGGCTGGTGGAAGAACTGAACGCTGCGCGCCTGACGCGACCGCGTTTCGGCCTGCTTTCTGCGGGCTGAGGTTCGGGGCGTGCTGTCCGTCCGCCACACGCAACGAGAGGCGGGATCCTTCGGGGTCCCGCCTCTGTCGTATTCCTGTTCCTGGCGAAAGCTCTGGCACATCGGCGCACACGTACTCCACGGCAGCAGCGTTCCCAACTCTGCGACGCCACAGCGACTTAACCACTTGCCGGTCGCTCATTCGCACGTGGGCCTGACGACTCGCACGTGGGCCCTCTAATCCACACGTGGACCCGCTAATACGCGCCTGGGCAGTCCCGCCCACACTCCACATATCGGGTTTGCGTGCGACAGAGCGGGTTACCGCTCGCAATAGCGTGTTCACGTGCGACCAACACGCCACGACAGACACCGAATCTGCCAAAACGCAGACCCATTCAGCAAAAACAGGACTTTTTCGCCGTTTTTCACCCAATGGGGCTGCACTTTGGCGGCCACACCACCGCAAACCGCGGCCTCGCCGTCACCAATCGGGGGGAATTGCACTACACGGGGGTTCGACACGCCGGCGACACGCCGCGAGAAGGCTTCGTGTAGTGCAAAACCCCCACCGCCACCAACCTGAAGTGCGCCATATCGCTACAAGACCTGGGCGCAGCATCGGTCGGCGCGAAAAAGTTCGCCCGACACCACCCCTCCACCGGCTCTTCCGCGAAAAAACTCGCCCAGCAAGCGCAAAAACGCTGAATTTGGGCCAATTTGAGCGCACAGGGCGAACTTTTTCACGCTTTCACGATCTAACAGCGACGCAGGGCGAACTATTTCGCGCGCGCAGACGTAGGCCTTCCAGTGCACTACCCATCAGCGACCGGGCCCCGCAGGTGTGGAGGGCGCGGGGGAGTGGGGGTCCCGAGGGCCTGGCTGCGGTGCCCGTGGGCGGCGGCATAACCCAGCCCCAAACAAATTTCGCATGCAATTCCCCCACGACACGAATCGATGCACGCTCAAAAACCGCAGAATATCAACGATTAGATTTCAACATTTGAAATACACTCAGGGGAATTGCATGCGAAATTGCTGGATGACAGAGGGGCCGCACTGCGGTGCCCGTGGGTGGCGGCGGGGCCTGGCCGGGCTTCGAGGCGACGCGCCGAGCGAAGCTCGCGGCGCGGACGGCTCGCGGGCGGGCCGCCGCCCACGGGCACATCAAGCAGCCCGGCCCGGCAGGGCACACAGGGCAACCCTGCCCGGCAAGGCGCCCGGAACACCCGTGGGGCCACACAGCCACACAGCAAC